>CAZCGI010000214.1:0-3728 GCA_964498145.1 uncultured Syntrophaceae bacterium | reverse complement strand
CACTTTATATGGATTCTCTTCATTATAGGAGGATTTCCCCTCTTTCTCTACTTAAATTCGACAGCAGGACGAGTAATTCATCTCATCGCGCTGATCATTACGATCGGCATGCAAATGACTCACACCATCTGCCCTCTCACTTATCTCGAAGCCTTTCTGAAATCAAAAGGCAACGCGTCGAGAGTGTACCCCGGATCATTCCTCATCGAGAAGCTGGAATCGTTGATTTACGTGGAGGATGTCACCCTAGAAATCATATCCTGGCTGACGATTGCTTTTTTTCTCATCGTTGTAATGTCTTTCCGATTCAGACCCTTACGGAAGAAAGAGCGATGAACAGCCCTATCGAATCATGATCGAGGGGAGCCACAGCGCCAGCCGTGGAAAGAGAGCGATGAGCGTCACACCGATAATTTGAAGCACAATAAACGGAACGGCACCTCTGACAATGTGTGAGCCGAAATCAAGTTCACCGGCGGCAACGCCTTTTATGTAAAACAGAGCGGGTGCCATGGGCGGCGTCAGAAACGATGTCTGCATGACCACACAGAAGAGTATTGCCGTCCATAACGGATCAAATCCCAGAACGGCGATGACAGGGGTAAAAATAGGCACGAGAATCGGCACGATGCCGACCCATTCCATAAACAAACCAAACACAAAAAAAGCGAGCGCCATAATAATCAGGACTCCCCATCGTCCCAGAGGCAGACCGAGAAGCCAGTCCTTCACCAGATCACCCCCACCCACCAGCATGAATGTTCCGGTAAACACAAAAGCTGCCGCAACAATCAGCAGGATCATGCTGGACACCACCATTGTACGGTACACCGCATCCTTCAGTGTCTTCCAGTCGAGGCGACGATAGGCCCATGCGAGCAGGACACTGGCAAATGCGCCCACGGCTGCCGCTTCCGTCGGAGCGGCAACACCGAAGAATATTGTTCCCAGCACGGCCAGGATAAGAAACAGGGTCGGGAGAAGAGACGTCAGGATCATAGTAAGTTTTATTTTCAGGGGTATTCGCCTCTGTTCCGGCGGCAGTGGCGGTCCCAGTTCCGGCTTCACGTGGCATATGACAAGAATGTAGAGGACATACAGAAACGACAATATCAATCCCGGAATGACTGCGCCCATGAAAAGCTTGCCGACGGAAATCCCTGCCATCGGCCCGTACACCACCAGCATGATGCTCGGCGGAATCAGAATTCCCAGCGTCCCTCCGGCGCAGATAGTTCCTGATGACAACGCCTTATCGTATCCCCGCTTGATCATCTCGGGAAGTGCAAACAGCCCCATGATGATGACAGGAGCACCCATAATTCCTGTTGCCGCTGCCATAACGGTACAGACCACAATAACGGTAAGCGCCAGTCCCCCTTTTAATCCACCCAGCAGGATATGAATCGAAGTGAAGAGCCGCTCGGCGGCCCCGGATTTTTCCAGCATAATACCCATAAAAACAAAGAGAACGATGGCAATGAGAATATAGTTCTGCATTGTTTCAAACACCCGGAGAATCATCATGGGAAAGAACCCCGACCCGACTCCAAGGTAACCGACAATCAAGGATACCCCCAGCATGACGAATGGAACGGGAAATCCGATGAGCAGTCCTGCAATAAGACCGGCCAACAGCATGACGATCAGAATCTCCGGGCTCGCTATCACAGCGGTTCTCCCTTCGTGAACACAACAAGCGAACGGACAAATTCTACACTCCCCTGAAGCAGGAGCAGAAACGCCGTGATCGGAATGACCGTCTTAAAAGGATAAATGGGGGGCGACCACATGCTCACGCCGGCATGTTCCGCCAGTTTCCATGAGGCTGCGGTAAATTCGAATCCATAACAGAAAAGAGCAATCGTAACGGGAAAGAAGAATATCACATACCCGATGATATTAATGAGAGCCTTATTGCGATGCGACAACCGATCATAGAGAATGCCGATGCGGACATGTTCATCGAGAAGCAGGGTGTACGACGCCCCGATCATGAACATCGTTCCGTACAGCATGTACGATATATCATATGACCATGCCGTGGGAGCGTTGAAGATATAGCGAGCCGCCGTGTCATAGACAAGTTCGAGAATCAGAATAAGACCACACCAGGCCACGGCCTTTCCCGACCACGTACTGATACGGTCAATGAATGCACAGATCGATGCCAGAGTATTCATGGATAAACGAACCTTGATCGCTCATCATTTTGAGCTTTTAGAAATGATGTGAAGGGTGGGCCGTCACCGACGTTCCCACCCCAACGTGAAATCCTCAACATGAAACATTAAACGTGAAACCTGAAACATATAACGTTCATTTGGCATACGGATAGGGCAATCTGACCAGATCCGCATAGGGATCAACTTTTTTCCGGAAGTCAACCTGCGACTTCCATACCTTGTCGAACATAGGATCTTTTTTAGCATGCTCAGCCATGACCTCATTGCCGATCCTGACGATTTCTTCGATCATCTCGGGAGTGAGTTTAGATACATTCAGCCCCTTATAATTTCTGAAAAACTCCATAGCTTCGGCATCTTCTTTCATGGCGTTGGTAAT
Organism: uncultured Syntrophaceae bacterium; assembly: GCA_964498145.1. Classification (GTDB taxonomy): domain Bacteria; phylum Desulfobacterota; class Syntrophia; order Syntrophales; family UBA6807; genus DSDU01. The sequence goes on along the minus strand of CAZCGI010000214.1, from coordinate 1,163 downwards.
TGCCCAGAAACAGGAATCTCTGAGTGCCACTTTTACTTTATACTTGAGATCTTCAGGAAGCTGCTCCCAGGACTTCTTGTTAACGAGCGTTTCAAGGGGAGCGCAGGGTTCATGAATTCCCGGAAGTTTCAGGTAGTTGCAAATTTCCTGAAATCCGAACTTTATATCGATGGCGGGCGTTCCGAATTCACAGGCATCGATAACACCCCGTTCGAGCGACGGATAGACCTCAGCACCGGGCAGCGTGACAACTCTGGCACCAAGACGCTCCAGGCACTGTCCCCAGATACCGACGGTCCTGAATTTCAATCCTTTGAAATCGGCAAGTGAGTTGATCGGCTTTCGGGACCAACAGAAATTTTCCGAACCGAGCATTCCATAGGGAGGAAGAACTACAATATTATGATCCTTATAGAGTTCGTTCCAGAGGTCCATGCCTCCCCCGGCATAAATCCATCCCAGCATCTCATCCATCTGCATGCCGTTAGGATAGGAATTGGCAAACAATACAGCGGCGGGGAATTTGCCGATCCACCATCCTGCCCAGGTACATCCGATGTCCAGCGTTCCGGCACTGACGGCATCGAAAACTTTCAAGGCGGGCACAATCGAGCCGCCCGTCGACATCTTAATAATGAGCTGTCCGTCAGTCAGCCGCTCCACTTCCTTGGCAAAATGTTCCGCCGGGGCATAGAGCTGGGGAAGTCCGGCGCTGTAACTGGACTGCCCTCTCCAAATAATCTTCTTTGCCGCCATTGACGGGGTCAGCCCCAAGAACAGAAATGTAACAAGACAACACACAAAAACTATTGACGGTACCCGTTTCATCAGGCATCCTCCTCTCTCATGCGGCTCAGCCGCAAAGGCTGCTAGTTAAGGAACACAGTGAAGGCACAAAATAAGTAAAAATGACAAATGACAAAATGGGAATGACACATCAAATCCAAAATCCAAATATTAAACGGAGCGGATAAATCGATGGTACCGGTTTTGATTCACAATAGCTGATTTTCAATATTTGTTTTTCGAATTTCCATTTTCACATCTCTTTGAGCCGATACCATCATGTGCGCAAAAAAACAGCTGTTATGAGTAAAGACTCTTTTACAGTCATATACCTCCGGCAAAGCCGGAGGCTTGAATTTATGAACCGCTCAAAGCGG
>CAZCGI010000213.1:0-3756 GCA_964498145.1 uncultured Syntrophaceae bacterium | reverse complement strand
TGTCAGCAACGTAAAGTAATTTACTTACTTTCATTACTCGGCATGCTCCACCAGTATTAACTGGCTTTTGTCTTTAGATTCGCAGGAATCAGCAAGGTGGGAAAAGCCGATCTTTCTGCCAACTTTTGCGCCGTGCTTCCCAGAAATATTTCTTTCAACGGTTTACGCCCGGTAGTACCACCCACGATCATGGTCGCTTCCCGTTCCTGTGCCGCTTTCTCAATCTGTTCACACGTAGCTCCCACATATAGATGAGATTCCGCATCAATGCCTGCATCCCGAAATCTGTCGCACACTGCTTCGAGCTTCTGCCGGTTCTCTTTTCTGATCGATTGAATTTCCATGGCGGAATCGCTTTTGAACGATTTTTCACTGGCTACGTGAATCGCCACAACCTTTTTGATGACACCGGCAAAACCGAGAAGATACTCCACGGCATTTTCACTGGCTTCGGACCAGTCGAGCGCCAGGAGCGGCTGCTCAAACGGCTTCTCGTTGATCTTGCCGGACGGCAACATATATTTATGAACAAGGACAGGGGTTGATGTCCTCCTGAGAAGTTCCAGTGTTTCCGATCCGGCATACAGCTCTTCCAGTTTTGGTCTCCGGTGCCGGCCTGTCACAATCAAGTCAACGCCCTCTTCCTGTGCGGTTGAAATGATTTTCGGCAGAACATTACCCACAACAATATAGGCTCCTACTTCCATGCCCTGTTCGAACAGATTCTCCGCCCAGTCAATAAACCGGACATTGGCCATTTCGCGCAATCTAACCTCTTCATCTTTGAGATAACCTTTACCACGCTTCATGGCTACTTTGTCACGCTCAATTATATGGAGAAATACAACATGATTTAAGCCCGCTTTTCTCAAATCCATGAGCGATTCTAATGCATCGAACCACAACTCCTCGAATTGTGTTACGAAGAGCATCTTCTTCATTTCAGTCTTTTTCGTCATCATTAAATTATCACTTCTCCACTCTATTCATTCGAATGCCGTCACACGACATATTAGCTGACAAACTTTTTGATGACCTCCGCCAGCTCTTCTGGCTCAACCGGTTTTTCAATATATGCTTCCGGTTCCGGAACCGGCTGGTCGCCGAATTCAGTAAGAGCTTCCTGCGAACGCAGGAACGTTCTTTTTGCAATACCGGACAAGACGATGACAGGAATATCCTTTAAATCTTCGTCGTATTTCATCTCTCGGTACATTCTGATACCGCTTTGTTTGGGCATCAGAACATCAAGAATAACCAAAGCAGGCTTCTCTTCTCTGACCATAGCCAAACCCGCTTCTCCATTCCTTGCAATCATCGGGGTATAACCATTCTCTTCCAGAACGGTTTTAACAAACGCAATGATATCAGGATCATCGTCAACGGTCAGTATTTTCTTTGCCATAACGACCCCCTTCACTAGTTAATTTATATCCTGCCCGGTAATCCGGTTAGTGTGCAATCTTTTCGGTACTCTTTCGAAACGGAAGGATCATCGTGAATGTGGAACCCTTGCCCGGCTCTGAGTCTACTTCTATTTTCCCGCCATGTTCGTGAACGAGTTTCTGTGTGACAAGAAGACCGAGACCGGTACCTTTTCCTCCCTTGGTGCTGAAGAAGGCAGCGAAAAGCTTATCTTTTACTTCATCAGTCATGCCGCTGCCATTATCGGATACTTCAAACTTGACGGCGCTGTCGTTTGCAAACGCTGTTTGAACGCGTACCCGCCATTTCTTCTCCAAATCAAGATCGAAAAGACAGGCGTCAATTGCATTCGACACAAAATTCAGAAGACAACGATGAATTGCATCAGGATCCATACAGAGCTCACCGATTGCAGGGTCAAAATCTCGAATCAGTTCTATCTGATTCTGAGTTGCCTTCGTTTCCATGAGTTCACAGACATCTTCCGCAATATCGTTAGGGAAACAATTTCGATAATCAGGCTCGCGCTCTTTCGAATAGGTAAGCAGATCCATCACGAGATACGATACCCGGCCGATATTCCTCTGCACCATACTCCAGCCCGTTCTTAGCTTATCTGTATCATTTTTGTCAAGACCAATATTTACGATATATGTTCCACCCTTAAGTCCTGTCAGAATATTCTTTATATAGTGTGCCAGACGCGCTACCGTCTGCCCGATGGCAGCCAGCCGTTCCGAATTGACCAGTTCCTGTTGCAGGCGCTTAATCTCGCGGAGATCCTGGAAAAATCCGACGCTTCCGATAACGTTGTCTTTTTCATATAACAGAGTCCCAGAAAATCGAACCGGCACTCTCGTACCATCTTTATTGACAATGGTAACCTCTTTCCAGCCCCATCCTTTCATGTCACGCTTCCGGCGAAAACCACTTTTAAATTCTTCTGCGATTTCCTCCGGATACAGTTCATCAAACTTCATTTTTCGAATCACTTCGAAACGGGTATAGCCGAATATCGCCTCAGCTCCCGGATTGAACGTAACAATATGACCATTTTCATCGGTAGCAACAATACCATCGTTAGAGCTGGTAATCAGCTTGTCCTGAAAATCCGATTTTCGCCGCACCTCTTCCGTTGCTATCTGGCACATATGTTCAAGGTCCTTTGTATATGCCTTGAGCTGATTCTTTATTGCAATTTTTTCCTGTGCCCGTTTGAGGGCTATTGTGAGAGCCTCATCTCTTACGGGCTTGTTAATGAAATCGGAGGCACCGTATCGCAGAGCTTCAATTGCTGAATCCATATCACCATGTCCCGTGATCACAATAACTTCCGTGTCGGGGTTTTCATTTTTGATACGCCGCAGCAGCTCGAGTCCATCCATTCCGGGCATTTTGATATCTGTCAGGACGATCGGCGGAATATTCTTTTCAAATAAGTCCAGCCCTTCCTGGCCACTGTATGCTGGTATCACGTCGTACCCATCGCTTTTCAGCGATACAGACAGCACGCGAACGATCGCCTCTTCATCGTCAACTAACAGGAGTTTCTTATCCACCATCATCGTCCCCCCGTCTATTCAACTGATGGAAATGTAAGAGTAAAGGTCGTGCCCTTGTCGACCTCACTTTCAACATCGATTGTTCCACCATAATCCTGAATAATACCGTAGCTGATGCTCATGCCTAATCCGGTTCCTTTTCCGACTTCTTTCGTCGTAAAGAAAGGCTCAAATATCTTTCCTCTAACGTCTCCAGGAATCCCAATCCCGTTGTCATATACCGTGACAATAACGGTCCCGTTTTCATAAAACGAACGAATCTTTAGAATCTTCTTCCATGAGTGATTTTCAAACTTATTTTCTTTCTCGTCAAGTGCATCTTTTGCATTTGTTATTAAATTGATAAAAACCTGTTCCAGCCTGTTGTGATCCCCGTTGACGGGCGGAAGATCGTCGGCCAGATCCATATCGACTTCGATTCTATGAACCCGCAGTTGCTGCCCCAATATTTTAAAGACATCGGTAATGGGTTTATTGATGTCAAGTTTCTCGCTTTTCACTTCCGATTGTCGTGAGAAATCTCTCATGTGAGTGATCGTCTGAGCAGCTCGTTCCACATTCTTACTGATTTCTTCAGTCATCATAGAGAGATCTTCATCCTTGATTCGTTCACCCCGGTCTATCATCTTCTTGAAAAAATCCGAACATACCTGGATAACGTTCAGCGGTTGATTAATCTCATGAGCGATCCCTGATGCCATCTGGCCCAAGGTGGCCATCTTGCTTGCCTGGATGAGCTGTGCTTCTTTCTCCACATTTTCCGTAACAT
>CAZCGI010000212.1:0-3798 GCA_964498145.1 uncultured Syntrophaceae bacterium | reverse complement strand
ACTTGAAATCAACAGCGGCGCCACCGAACAGGCCGAGTTTCACGAAGGCATAGTTCAGAGCAATGGCAGGCTTTACACAATTTTTTACGGTCCATCGAAAAATTTCGGGAGCTGTATAGGTGGTATCGTTTCGGTCTTTCAGTAACAAAGCAGCAGGATAGATTGTTCCGATGTCTTCACTCTTGTTGATCGTTCTAATTTCCTTTTTATACTCTTCCCAGTTGTCAATAATCTTCACATCAAAGTCGACAGGGATCGAATCGTGAGCAAGTTCTTTCTGAAGCTGTTTTGTTATCGCCCTTCCCGTAGGTGATTTGTCACAGAGTATGCGAACCTTTCTCAGCTTCGGAAGAATCTTTTCCTGAACTCGAATCGCATCAACAATGTGCAACTTCTCGTAGACACCCGTAATGTTATAGCCGGGTGTTTCAGACGATGTATAAAATGTTTTCTGTGTATTATAATCACCAGGCTGGCCGTTCAATCCGGAAAAGACGATCCCGAAGGGTGCACCGACCCGTTTTAATGCAACCGTTCGAAACGCATTGTCGTCCAGCGTTACCAGAACATGTGGCTGAAATTTATCAATCAACTGCAAGGCCTGCTCAGCCTGCTGCTCCATCAGGTCCATGGTGTTATTTTTTCGTTTGGTATCCATACAGTAACTTGCGAGGATAAGATTCTTGCCACCGACAAAACCTTCTTTTTCGAGAGCGGCAACGACACCGTCGTGCTGCGGTTGGCCGCAGACATGACCCTGCTCATAACTGTGCAGGATAAAGACCCTTCGAGCCATTCCGGTCTCCGCCTTTACCGATCGGTATGAAGTAAAGAGGACACCAACGCACAATAAACAAACAACAAGGATAGAAACATATCGGCTGCAAGACATAACTCCTCCCAAGCCACTTTTTATTGTAACATCCCACATCTACGATGTTGAACCGGCCGAGACATCGGTCACGTGCAAATCATCGGGGAAACTGCTCCCATCAATGGTAACCACTGGGGACATAAAATTCGGTCATTCATGCTACAGGGTTAATCGGTATCTCTGAAAATATTCTTTAATATTGAATAATTTGATGTTGTCAGGGCATGGAAGTAACTTAAATCGGAGTTTCTACAGCAGAAAAATGAACGGGGGAAACGGAACATGTTATCCGATTCCCCCTCACTGACATGAATGAAGTGTTTGTAAAGCTTGTTATTTAATGGCGATTACAGCATCTCTTTTCTGAGTTCCTCAGGTGTTCGCACCGACAGATAGGACGCCCCGATGTCGAAAACGGTTTTTGCGCCCGTCTGTCCTTCTTTATTGAGACGATATGCGGCACGGGCATAGGCAACAAGCGTGCTTCCGGTAAATTCCGGATTGCTGTCAAGTTTCAATGCGAACTCAATTATATGCTTCACTCCGTCCCCCGTTTCGCCCGTTCTCATAACAAAACCGCCATGGGGCATCATTGCATGGTTTTTATTCATCTCATCCTGAGAAATAAAGGTCACCGTCGTATCGTAATCGGAGAAGTAATTTGGCATTGTTTTGATATCTTTTTCAATTTGTTTCAGATCAGCACCATCCTCGGCAACGACATAGCAGTCTCTGAGATGCTTTTCCCTGGTGGTGAACTGGGGTTGGCTTCCCGAACGTACCGTCTCGACGGCACTTTCGATGGGGATAGTGTATTGACGGGCATCCTTAACCCATTTAACCCTTCGTATGGCGTCGGAATGTCCCTGACTCACACCCGGTCCCCAGAACGTGTATGCTTCACCCCTGGGCAGCACCGCTTCTTCGATAACCCGCAGGAGTGAAAAGAGCCCGGGATCCCATCCCGTCGATATGACACTCGTCGTACCCGCCGTGCGCGCCGCATTATCAACGGCTGTAAAATACTCGGGTATCTTCGCATGAGTATCATAACTGTCAACGGTATTGAACAGCGCGGCAAAATGCGGACCCTGCTCGGGAAGGTCTGTGGCCGATCCGCCGCACAGAATTGCCACATCGATGTCACCGGTAAAGCTTTCAGCTTCGGAAACACGGCACAGTTTAGTACTTATGCTTTTCGGCTGAATGCCTGACGGGTCTCTTCTCGTGAAGATAGCTTCCAGCACCATGTCTGGCGACTGCATAACCGCCAGTTCAACAGCCTTACCGATATTTCCGTATCCGACGATTGCGATTCTGATTTTCTGTTCCATTCTCTACCCCCACTGAAAAATTGCACCGCAATGTATAGGGATATACCTTGATAATCAAGAAAAAAGTTTACTCTCAGGAAGTGCGCAGAGACAGCAGCAGATCGAAATACAGTTGGGCGGCGAGACAGACCTGTTCAAACAACACCGATTCTTCCGGCGCATGCGCCTGTTCGAGCTGCCCCGGCCCGATGATAACGGGCTTGATTCCCGCTTCCCAGAAGATGTTAGCATCTGAATGACTCCGGAAAGCCTGAGGGTTCCATTCGAGAGCACGAAATCGATAGACATTCTTAATTGCCTCGACAAAGGTACCTTTCGGCGGGATATCGTAGCCACCGTGAATGGTAGTGAACCGAATTGTTGTATCAAGAGAGGGGGTTTTACCCTTATACTTTTCGACTACCTCCTCCAACTCAACAGTAATTTCTCCGATAGGTGCATCGGGCGGCACATGAGCGTCAATCCACACTTCACAGTAGTCGGGAACGACAAATCCTCCGGGGGGACTGTAGAGATCACGGATATTATATACCAGTTCGGGCCGCCTGCTCGATATGTAATCGGACAACGAAAGCAAGAGCCGCAACATTGCCTCAACGGGGTTCTTTTCACGGCTTGCCAATGAAGCATGCCGCCGTTTTCCCCGTATCGCAATCTGTATTTCCATGTAGCCGTAATGACTGAGACACGGCTGCAGGGCCGTCGGTTCTCCGATCACCACCCAGGGAACATGATAATCTTCAATAAATGCCTGAGCTCCATCGCCCTCTTCTTCCTCCCCGATCAGCAATGCAAGAGCGACCGGGATGGGATCGGTGGAGTTCTCCCAGGCACTGATATATGATTCGACAAGGGCGGCACAGCCGCTTTTCATATCGGCGGCTCCAAGGCCATATATGATATCGCCGTCCTCTCTCCATTCGTAATCATCCAGGTCATACGCTGCCACGGTATCGACATGTCCCATGAGGACAACCTGAATTTCCTTATCGGGTGGCATAATGATCAGATTGCATCTGCCGTCATCCACTTCCTGCAACTCAACGGGAAGTCCATGCTTCTTCAGATAGCCGTGAAGATACGCAATTATCTCCTCTTCCTTCCCCGTAGGACTGTATATATCGATAAGATGCCGGAGTAATTGCTTGAGCCGCTGCGGCCGGATAGAGGGATAAACATCACTCTCAGTTTTTGTAGTTTTTACCATTTCCGTTCTTTTTCCTGTATTGTTTAAATTCGGCGGCAAGGTTCAGCGAAAGATACAGATGTTCCTCGGGATTTCCGAAACCGGTGGAGCGGAAAAAATGAAGGGCTTCGAGGTTGTCTGCCTCTGTATCAACGATCAGCATTCTCACACCGCTTTCCAGCATCCTGTCTTTGAATTCCTTAAAAAGTTTCGTTCCTATTCCGTAACGCTGACAGTTCGGATCGACACCGAGCCACACCATGAGACCGTATTTCCATGCCGAACGGCTTTTAGTTACGGTCGTCCCCAGTATGAAACCGACAATGCGATCCTCTGCCTCTGCCACGATGCAGAACTCCGAATCCTCCTGGAAAAAACTGGTTACTTCATATTCATCCCACGTT
>CAZCGI010000211.1:0-3849 GCA_964498145.1 uncultured Syntrophaceae bacterium | reverse complement strand
GACGTCTCCCCCCTTGAAATAGCAGAAAGTTCCAACGAACACCATAACCAGCAGGAGAAAAGATATCAGCTGAACAGACCATCGCAGTCCCTTGATCCACCGAAATGCTTTTCCCTTGGTAAAGGTCAAAGCCTTTTCCGGGCAATGCTTTACACAGAGGGGATCGCCGTTACAGAGATCACATTTATTGATTCCTTTTGTCTTATGATCCCTGAGCGGAGCCGCCTCGGGACATGCCATGGTGCACAGGCCGCATTCGACGCAGAATAGTTTGTTAATCCTCACAACGCCGTCATCGTCCTTCTCGATGGCCCGGGTCGGACAGACTTCCATACAGAGGGGACGACGACAGTGCTGGCAGAGGATCGTAAAATTTATTCCCAGCTCTTCATCCCTGATGACCTGAATACTCGCCGATGACGGTGCAATTTTCGATACATTCCGCTGTGAACAGACCATCTCACAGGTACCGCATCCTGTGCACTTCTCCGGGTCAAATAGAATATATGAATGCCGCGGGGGCATGAAATGCTCCGACAGCGATTTCTTCTCCTTCGGGCGAGGCCGGAGATCATCAAGTGTTATGCTGTTTGTCTGTTCTTTCGCCGGTTGTGACATTATCCTATCTACCTATTGCTCTAATATTTCCTCTTTTTGTCCAATAAGGTCATGGTATTGATTCTTATATTCTTTAACCGTGGTTGGGGTATCGGGTATCGTGATTCGTAAAGATTCACCGAGTCACGAGCGACAATCCGCTCATCACGTTTATATCATGCATTTCTCACCATATATCGCTCCCGCCGGCACGACGGACACAGTTCAAGGACTTTGATCACATTCGGAGCTTCAGCCCATAGCCGGCCAAATACGAAATCCTCCACTGGTACGGCAACAAATGGCTTATGACAAACCGCACACTGCTTGACGTTTGCTGCAATCTGCTCATCCATGGCAACTTCTCTCAAACCACGGATCAAATCCCGGCAGCTCACTCCCTGCGGGCACACATCTGTTCCGGCATTGCACTCGGTACAGTACCAGATGTTTTCATCACCGACGACATTCTCACCGACAAGCGCTTTCTTGATGACACCTCGCGGAGACATTGCAATGGAAAAATTTACATACATATCAGCCATCGGGCAGACGGCAACGCATTTCCCGCACTCAACGCACCGATAGACGCCCGCAAATCGTTTGATGTCGCTGATTTTTTTCTCTTGTGTCTTCATCGGTCTACTACTTTCTCCAGACGGGCGGCGCAAACCTTGAATTCGGGTGTCTTAGCCTGCGGATCAAGAACGGGATTGGTTAATATATTCGCCCGCGCCTCAGCAAAGTGAAATGGAACGAAAATCGAACCGGAGGCAATGCGATCGGTAATCCTCGCTGCCACAACGATGCTCCCCCGCCGGGTCGAAATCCTGATGGAATCGCCGTCCTCCACCCCGATCCGCAGAGCATCCTGATGATTGATTTCTCCATAAGCCACATCCGTTTCTCTGTTGAGGAAAGGAGAGCGCCGGGTCATTGTACCGGTATGATAATGGGCAAACATCCTTCCCGTACTGAGATAAAAGGGGTACTCATCATCGGGCATCTCCTGTGGCGGAGTATGCCGCGGTACTACAAATAAGCCCTTCCCCCGGGTAAATCGTCCTTTATGAAGATAGGGCGTTCCCGGATGTTCTTCATGAGGACAGGGCCATTGAAGCCCCTGTCGTTCCAGGCGTTCATAGGTAACCCCACCATATGCGGGAGCATAGCGTGCAATCTCCGCCATCACATCACGGGGACCCCTATATGAAAAATCCAACCCGACGGCGGTGCCGAGAAGGCAGAGTATGGAGAAATCGTCTTTGGCGTTTTCCGGCGGCTCAACGGCTTTCCGAACGAGCTGAAATCGCCGCTCCGTGTTGGTAAAGGTTCCCGTTTTTTCTGCAAAGCTTCCACCGGGCAGTATGAGATGGGCGAACTTCGCAGTTTCCGTCATAAAAATATCCTGAACGATCAGGAAATCCAGCGCTGCAAGGGATTCGGCAACATGAGTTACATCAGGGTCGCTCAACGCCGGGTTTTCAGCCATGATGTACAATGCTCGGATTTCTTTACCGGCGGAACGAATCATTTCCGTTACGGTCAACCCGGGGCTATCGGACAACTCCCGTCCCCACGCCTCCTCAAACTTGGCCTTCAGGGACGGATCGCTCACGTTCTGATATCCGGGATAGACATTGGGCAGCGCCCCCATATCACAGGCGCCTTGAACATTATTCTGCCCCCGCAGGGGATAGACGCCGGAATGCTCGGTCCCCACATGGCCGCACAGCATGGCAAGATCGCACAGGGCCGTTACGTTGGCCGAACCACAGGCATGCTGGGTAATGCCCATACAGTAAACAATCGCCGATTCCGCAGCATTCGCATAAATTTCAGCAACCTTTTTGATTACATCGGCATCAATACGGCATTCCTCGGCTGCTCTTTCAACAGGCCATTCCTCGACAAATCCCCTCAGATCATCAAATCCATCGACCCGGGCATCGACAAATTCACGGTTATAGAGACCTTCATCGATAATATGCCGCATCATGCCTGCCAACAGGGGAATATCCGTCCCCGGTTCGATAGACAAGTGAATATGGGCGTTTTCAGCCACGGCGGTCCTGCGCGGATCGACAACGATGATCGTTCCCCCGTTCTCGGCAGCTTTGTAAATCTCTCCCATGATGATGGGATGACTTTCCGCCGCATTCGACCCGATGACAAAAATGCACTCCGACCCTGCCAAGTCCCTAATCGAGTTTGTCATGGCACCGCTTCCCAGGGTTTGAACCAAACCCACCGTCGTCGGTGCATGTCAGAGACGGGCACAATGATCCACATTGTTCGTGCGGAACCCCGCCCGTATTAATTTTTGAAAGAGATAATTCTCTTCGTTCGTGCATTTGGCGGACGAGAGTCCGCCAATGGCATCACCGCCATGGTTTCGGGCAATCTCGAGAAGTTTATCCGCCGCCAACTGTATCGCCTCATCCCATGAAATTTCATGAAAGGCATCACCTTTCTTCACGAGGGGTGATGTCAGCCTGTCAGGATGATGGATGAATTCATGGGCAGACCAGCCTTTGATACAGAGGTGCCCCTGAGCGACGGGATGTTCCCGATCAGGGTACGTGGCAACAACGGTGCCGTCCACCACCTTCAACAGGAGGCCGCATCCCGTTCCGCAATACGGACAGATCGTTCTGACAAAATTATAATCCATGGTGGTCTCTCAGCGTGTTCACCCAATCGGGGACCGGTCGTTCCTTCTCCGGCTCATCCAGGAAGTCACTCAGAATGGGAGACTTCTTCTCCGGATCGAATCCCGGAACGTAATCATATTTTTCCCGCAGCGCTCTGCGCATTGATAACTGGAGCGACAGCAGAGGGATACCCACGGGACATGCTTCCTGACATGCACCGCAGGCCACACAGGTATCTGAAAGATGAAAGGCCCGGATCAGATGAAAGGCGAGGATCTCTGTCGGGATGCTCCCCTTCCTGACCCAGACGTCGTTCTCAAGCTTGCATGGCTCGCACACACAGATGGGACAGGAGTTCCGGCACCCGTAACATTTGATGCATCGCTTCAATACCTGCGCCCACCGGTTCATTCGCTCGCTGTCATCCCCAACAAGCAGAGCTTTGACACCGGCATCTTCAAACGGATCTACACCTGGAACGGCATCACCCACTTCAATCTTTGACGGATAGGTTCGCTCGCACAGACACGCCTGCGCCTGCTCGCTGCCGCAGGCGATACCGACAATCCGAATCCTTTCTTTCTCTATTTGATTTCTT
>CAZCGI010000210.1:0-3884 GCA_964498145.1 uncultured Syntrophaceae bacterium | reverse complement strand
ACCTTGATGCCGATAACACCGTAAGTTGTCCTTGCCTCGGCAAAACCATAGTCTATATCAGCTCGTAAGGTATGAAGGGGAACACGCCCCTCCCTGTACCACTCTCGCCGCGCCATTTCAGCACCACCGAGCCGTCCGGCACAGGCGATTCTAATTCCCTGCGCGCCAAATTTAAGAGCCGATGTAACGCTTCTTTTCATTGCTCGTCTGAATGCAACTCTTCTTTCAAGCTGGAGGGCAACATTTTCAGCAACAAGCTGGGCATCTACTTCTGGTTTCCGGACTTCCAATATATTGATAATGACTTCACCCATCATTATCTTCTCGAGTTCTTTCTTCAGTTTCTCGATTTCAGCACCTTTTCGTCCAATGATAATTCCCGGACGGGCGACACGCATATTGATCTTAGCCTTATCTGCAGCACGCTCAATCTCGATCTTTGATATACCTGCATGATAAAATTTATCTTTCAAATATCGTTTAATTTTAAGATCCTCGTGAAGAAGCTGGCTATAGTTTTTCTCCGCAAACCACTGGGAATCCCATGTTTTAATTATTCCTAATCTCAGCCCGATAGGGTTAACCTTTTGCCCCAAGCTTCACCTCCTGATTCTCTATTGCTCACCAAGTATTATCGTAATATGGCTCATTTTTTTTCGTATCGGCGCAACTCTTCCCTGTGCACGAGCCCGCCACCTCCTCATTGTGGGACCCTGGCCGACATACGTTTCCTTAACATAGAGGATGTTTTCATCGATATTAGGATTCTGGGTGGCGTTTGCAACCGCTGATTTCAATAATTTCTTTACAATACCAGCCGCCTTTTTCGGTGTAAAAGTCAAGATACGATCCGCCTCTTCAACGTTCTTTCCCCGAATCATATCAACAACCAATCTCACCTTTTGCGGTGAGATGCGAACATATTTTACAACAGCTCTTGCATCCATATTTCTCAAAACTCCGAGCTTCAATTTTTCTAGTGTTTATCGCCTCTTCATCCGCGATTTTCTGTCGCCCGCATGACTGTAAAAGGTCCTCGTCGGGGCAAACTCGCCGAGTTTATGCCCGACCATATTTTCAGTAATAAAGACGGGAATAAATTTCTTTCCGTTATGAACAGCAAATGTATGCCCAACAAATTCAGGCGTTATAGTCGAACGGCGAGACCACGTTTTAATCACAGCCCTGCTACTCGTTTCTTCAGCCTTTTGAACCTTATTGAGCAGATGATCGTCTACGAACGGACCCTTTTTGATTGATCGTGCCACCCTTTAACCTCTTCTCTTTACTATATATTTATCGGAATTTTTATTTTTTCTCGTCTTATAGCCCTTAGTCGGAACACCCCATGGCGTGCAGGGATGACGTCCGCCCGAAGACTTTCCTTCGCCACCACCCATTGGATGATCAATCGGATTCATGGCAACACCACGTACCTTTGACCGTTTTCCGAGCCATCTGGTTCTCCCGGCTTTGCCTATGCTGACATTCTCATGTTCTATATTACCCACCTGACCGATGGTTGCCCGACATTCAACATGAACTTTTCGAACTTCCCCTGACGGGAGTCGAATCTGGGCATACGATCCCTCCTTGGCCATAAGCTGCGCATATGAACCGGCACTTCGTATCAACTGCCCACCCTTGCCGATTTTCAATTCAATGTTATGAATCTGAGATCCCAAGGGAATATTTTTGAGTGGCATTGCATTGCCCGGTTTTATATCGGCCCGTTCGCTGCTAATAACTGAGGCTCCTACCGTCAAGCCCACAGGCCATAAGATATATCGCTTTTCTCCATCAGGATAGTGAAGGAGTGCAATCCTCGCAGATCGATTCGGATCGTATTCAATTGAGGCGACCTTTGCAGGTATATCCATCTTTTCCCGCTTGAAGTCGATAATTCTGTAACGTCGCTTGTGACCGCCACCAATATGTCGGCTTGTAATTCGCCCTCGATTATTCCGCCCGCCCGATTTTTTCAGGGGTCGCAAAAGACTTTTCTCAGGCTCAGATGACGTAACTTCATCATACGTCAAGTAACTCTGATACCGACGACTTGGTGATGTTGGTTTAAAAAATTTAACAGCCATTCCTACCGTGTCCTTCTCTCTTTGGGTTTAGACTTGACCAAATATTTCTATTGTATTTCCCGGTGCGAGCGTAATCACTGCCTTTTTCCAGTCTCTTCTTCTGCCCATTGTTCGCCCAATACGTTTTTTCTTTCCTCTTATATTGATCGTCCGAACATCCACGACTTTGACCTTGAAAATCTTCTCAACGGAATTTCGTATATCGATTTTCGTAGCTCTGCGATCGACTTCAAAGAAATATTTATTCTCCTCATCTCTCGCAAAAGTCGTCTTCTCGGTTACAATCGGCCGTTTAATGACGGAGTACATATCCATTATGACAACAAAGCCCTTTCTATCATTTTTACCGATGGTTCCAGAAGAATAAGATTATCATATTTCAGAATGTCATAGACATTGATACCTTCCGAAAGCATCATCTTCACATCCTTGATGTTACGAGATGATTTTTGAAGCTCCGGATTTGCCTTGTCAATGACAAACAGCGCGCTCTTCAGCTCAAACCTTTCAAGTACTTCCTTAAATTTCTTCGTTTTTATCTCATCCAACTGAAAATCATTGAGGACAAGCATCTTATCCTTCTGAATCTTGAGTGTTAATGCAGACTTAATCGCCGCCTTTCTCACCTTTTTTGTTATCTTAAAAGAATAATCCCTCGGCTGCGGTCCAAACACGATTCCACCGCCACGCCAAATAGGAGAACGCGTCGTACCGACCCTGGCTCTTCCAGTCCCTTTCTGTCGCCATGGCTTCTTTCCACCACCCCTGACGTCACTTCGGCCCTTTGTCGACGCAGTTCCCTGCCGCCTCGAGGCCAGCTGCATCCGTACGACGTCATACATTACATGCTCCTTGACCGGCACGGCGAAAACTGAATCATCCAGTTCAAGTTCAGATACCTTATTTTTCTCAATATCGTATACATTTACAACGGCCATTTTTCTCACTCAAAACCCTTAGCTATATTTCACAGCATTTTTAATAATGACGATGCCATTCTTTGCACCGGGAACCGCCCCTCTGACCAATATAACGTTTTGATCAGGCTTGACGCCGACAACAACAAGATTCTGAACCGTGTGCCTCTTGTTGCCCATTTGTCCCGGCAGCCGCGTCCCCTTAAAAACACGAGACGGATTCGCACTGGCACCGATTGATCCCGGAGCCCGGTGAAACATCGATCCGTGCGTAGCTCTGCCACCATGAAACCCGTGTCTCTTTATAACACCTGCAAATCCCCGCCCCTTTGTCGTTCCAATCACATCAATTCGATCACCAATCTCAAATATATCGGCTTTTATCTCCTGTCCCACTTCATATTGATCGGACAAACCCATTCGGAATTCCTTCATATATTGGAAATATCCCTTTCCCGCCTTATCCATATGTCCTTTGAGCGGTTTTGTGACCTTCTTTTCCTTTTTCCGCCCAAACCCTAACTGTACAGCATCATATCCATCTGTCTCTTTGGTTTTTTTCTGAACGACGTAACACGGGCCGGCTTCTAAAACGGTCACGGGAACGGCAACGCCGTCATCCCAGAATATTTGGGTCATACCCAATTTTTTCCCTAATAGTCCCTTTTTCATTGTTAATACAATCTCTTCTCAATCGGTTTTTATATTGGATAAAAAAGAGGAGATGGATCGTAGACAGAAGCCATCTCCCCGGCCCAAATCGAAACTATAGTTTGATCTCAACATCGACACCGGCTGAAAGATCGAGTTTCATTAATGTGTCAACAGTTGCCTGAGTCGGTTCTATTATATCTATAAGTCTCTTGTGTGTTCT
>CAZCGI010000209.1:2257-3910 GCA_964498145.1 uncultured Syntrophaceae bacterium | reverse complement strand
ACTAGCATTTTTCTAGGAGGAGGCAAATGGCTGCAAATGAACAAGACTTTTATAATAAGGTTTTTCCTGTGCCCAACAGAGTAAGAGAAAAATCCTATATTAAAAGCCGCGAGGAGTACAACACGCTCTATAAAGAATCAATTGATAATTCCGAGTCATTCTGGGCGAAACAGGCTAATGAAAGACTCACATGGTACTCACCATTCGATGAGAAAAAGGTAAGCGACTGGTCCTTCGATAACGACAATATTCATGTAAAGTGGTTTGAAGGCGGAAAATTAAATGTCAGTTACAACTGCCTGGACCGACATCTAGCGACAAAAAAAACCAAAGCCGCCATCGTATTCGAGGGGAATGACCCTAACGATTGGAAAGTATATACTTACTATGACATGTATCGCGAGGTTAACAAATGTGCAAACGTTCTTAAAAAACTCGGCGTCAAAAAAGGGGATAGAATAACTATCTACCTGCCGATGATTGCAGAACTCGTTATTACCATGCTGGCATGTACCAGAATTGGTGCCATCCACACCATCGTTTTCGGCGGTTTCTCTTCAGAAGCCTTGAGAGACCGAATCAATGACAGTGGTTCGTCAGTATTGATCACCTGTGACGGAACATATCGAGGCGCTAAGGCAGTACCA
The DNA here is from genome assembly GCA_964498145.1 of uncultured Syntrophaceae bacterium. GTDB lineage: Bacteria > Desulfobacterota > Syntrophia > Syntrophales > UBA6807 > DSDU01. Next base: position 3,263 of record CAZCGI010000209.1, on the reverse strand, counting down.
CAGAAAGCGAACGCAGACAAAGCCCTTACCGAGTGTCCAACAGTTAAGACACAAATCGTCGTTAAAAGAACCGGCTTGGAAGTACCGATGCAGGAAGGCAGAGACGTTTGGTACGAGGGGTTGATGAAAGAGGCCCCACTTTATTGCGAACCGGAAGTGATGGATGCGGAAGATCCTCTGTTTATTCTCTATACTTCAGGATCAACGGGAAAACCTAAAGGCGTCTTGCACACTACTGCAGGTTATCTTCTCTATTCAGCGATGACTCATCAGCTCGCATTCGATGTACATGATGAAGACATGTTCTGGTGTACCGCGGATATCGGCTGGGTAACCGGCCACAGCTATTGCGTCTACGGTCCGCTCTGCAATGGCAGCACGAGCATAATTTTTGAAGGCGTTCCCAGTTATCCTTCGTATGACAGATTCTGGGCAATCTGCGAGAAATACGACGTGAATATTTTTTACACTGCCCCCACGGCAATTCGAGCCATCGCCAAAGAGGGCGATTCGTGGGTCGACAAGCATGATCTGTCGTCCCTCCGTGTTCTCGGTTCTGTCGGCGAACCCCTGAATCCCGAAGCCTGGATGTGGTACTACAATAAAATCGGCAGCGGTCAGTGTACTATTGTTGATACCTGGTGGCAGTCTGAAACGGGCGGACACATGATTCTCCCTCTGCCGGGAGCCATCGATATAAAGCCGGCAAAAGCTCAGGTCCCATTCTTCGGCGTTGCTCCTGTTCTTCTCGACGATGAAGGAAATGAAATCGAAGGTCCCGGTACCGGTGCACTCTGCATTAAAGCTGCGTGGCCCGGTATGCTGAGAGGCGTCTGGGGAGACGAAGAGAAATTCAAAGAAAATTATTTCAGCCAGTTTCCCGGATATTATTTTTCCGGTGATGGTGCGGAACGTGATGAAGATGGCGACTACAAGATAACCGGTCGCGTCGATGATGTCATCAATGTTTCCGGACACCGTATGGGGACGGCAGAAATTGAGGCAG
>CAZCGI010000209.1:0-2247 GCA_964498145.1 uncultured Syntrophaceae bacterium | reverse complement strand
CCGCTCATGCCGACGTAGCTGAGGCAGCCGTTGTCGGCTTCCCCCATGAACTTAAGGGCCAGGGTATTTTTGCATACGTAACCCTGGATCATGGTGTTGAAAAAACAGAAGACCTTCGGAAAGCGCTTGTTGCCCATGTCAGAAAGGAGATCGGCCCCATTGCTTCACCTGATATTATCCAATGGGCGGATGGTCTCAACAAGACCAGGTCGGGAAAGATCATGAGACGAATACTCCGGAAGGTAGCAGCAAGCGATTTCATGGATTTTGGAGACACATCAACCTTGGCAGAACCAGGTGTCGTTGATGACCTGGTATCAGGAAGAAAGGAGCTTAACTAATCAGATCATTATTGAGGCAGGCGTTTTATCAAACGCTCCTGCCTCATTTTGATATCTTGTACACTTTTGACATGGTGCGATGTTGACTGGGTTGACCTACTTCCAGAACGGCACGTGGTATTGAAACAAAAACCGCTTTTATTCGGTTTTGCCACAACACTTTTAATGCCTCTCGCTTTTCTGTCTTTGCTTCAAACACTGCTCATTTTACCGCAAATCAATTCGGTCAACATCGCCCCCTCTCCTTACCTGATTTTACGGTCAGGTTTTGTTTATCCCGAGATACCTTATCGGCCCCATAACAGTCCACTTCATAATTGATGTTGCCGCTTAATGATACGTTGAATGCTGGTGCGAAGATGGTATCGACTACCTTGAATACTGTTGCCCAGGTTTTGACCATCTGATTGGAATCTCTCGTAAACCATTAATCAAACATGGTCATCCCGGGTTCGGCATGTTGGTTCATATATAGAATGAGGAACAAGATATGGTTATTAATATTATCGGACTTTAAGGCGATGATCTTTAGTGGATTCTGATTCTTGTGAGTTTCCCGTATTGTCAGCTCGGCTCTATCGTGAGTGGGGTATGTTCCGTTTCGCTTTGCATATCAAAACTATAGTACAGTTTTAGTTTATATCTCACCTCACATCTTTTTCAAAAAGATCATCTTTTCCTCCATCCGTGCATGTCCAATAATCCAAATCCAGCAAGATTATGATCCTATGAGACTGCTGAAAAAAGCCAATCCGTCCCGATATGTTGGGATTACTTTCATGTGATAAATATTCATCATTCTGAATTGTTTAATGTCTTACAGTTGACTTTCTTGAACGTTACCGGTAATTAAACAGAGTGAAAAGCAGTCGATACACCATGATTAAATTAATGCATTACTCTCGGAACGCCGATTACGCAATTGCCCGTAGTGACTCATAAACATAATGAATTTACTCATCGGACATCGCGAATGCAGATCGTTCATAAACATTCTGGAATCAGCAATCAATCCTCCGGACTGAATGCATTCAAATGATACGGTTACGGTGTGGAATAGCTGTTTTAACAGCACCATTGCCATTGATCGTTTACAATTCTACCTGAACAGTTAACAGATTATAAATAATTCGAGGAGGGACTAAAGATGGACTGGGGAATGCAAAATCGTATGTCACAGCTTATTAAGGAAGACGGCAAGTGTTTTTTTCTGCCGATTGATCACGGATATTTTCAGGGTCCTACTCATTGTCTTGAAAAGCCCGGCGAAACAATCGAACCGCTCTTGCCTTTTTGTGATGCCCTGTTTGTTACACGGGGCGTCCTGCGAGCTGCTGTCAATCCCGCCGGCAGTAAACCTATCATCCTCAGGGTATCCGGCGGGACAAGTGTTATAGGAGATAACCTGGCAAATGAATCGATTACAACATCAATCGAGGAAATCCTTCGCCTCAACGTTGCTGCTGTCGGAGTTTCCATCTTTGTGGGCAGCACGTACGAACGAGAATCACTTCTGAACCTTTCCGAACTGGTTAATCAGTGCGAGGATTATGGAATTCCTGTCATGGCTGTCACCGCAGTCGGCAAAGAACTGGAAAAGCGTGACGCCCGATATCTAGCTCTTGCATCAAGAATCGCAGCAGAACTTGGCGCCCGGGTCGTCAAAACATACTGGTGTGAAGACTTCGATCAGGTTACCTGCGGATGCCCTGTACCCATTGTCATGGCTGGAGGGCCGAAGTGCGAGACGGCACTTGAAGTCTTCGAATTCGTCCACGACGGCATGCAAAAGGGAGCTATCGGGGTCAACCTTGGCAGAAACGTCTGGCAGGACCCCCACCCCGTTGCGGTTGCAAAAGCATTGCGGACCATTATTCATGAAAACTACACACCAAAAGAGGCATTT
>CAZCGI010000208.1:0-3939 GCA_964498145.1 uncultured Syntrophaceae bacterium | reverse complement strand
TGTCAAACTCTGGGAGTCCCCCGGCAGAGCCGGGGGTTTACCTAGGGACAATTAATAATCTGTCCTTGCTGGACACGGGTTCCCCAGATATAGTCGATTTTGTACCCTGACGGTTCCATCGTTGGCAAGGTAATGCCCAGATATTCGGCGATTTTTCTGATCTCCTCATCCCGGTTCTCCAACTGTAGCGCAGTATTGAAAATTACCCGAACCCGGGCAGCAGAATCGTTTCGATCCTCCTGGTTCTCAATTGCCATGCCGACAGTGCGGTTCACCCTCCAGCGCCATACCAGAAAGGGGTGAGACGAAAGATCAACGGTGAAGCCACCAACGCCATTTAACCGCTTCAGTATTCCCGAAGCGCTGTTGAGACTTTTGACGTGAAGCACCGTCATCCCGTTGTCATGAGAGACGGTAATCGTATTTTCTGCCGTTCTTATGAATGTAAGAGAATCCCATCCTTCGGGAATGGATTGATGGTCTGTGTTCGCAGTTTCCCTGAAACCGAGCACAAGAAATCGTTCATCGGCAGCGACCACATCCTTCAACGCAATGACTGTCGCAACCGCCATGAACAGGATCACGAAGGTTCGAACTAGATACCGACTGATGATATGCTCTTTGATATTCAAAAACCGTCTTCGTCTCTCGCCATTCATTGTTACTCCCGCAGGAGCGCATCGTTCGTCACATTACATTCGATATACCAGAAGGAGAAATTCCGGTTATTCCAGACTGTCGTCGTCGGACAGCCTGAACCCCCGGAGGAACACATCGATCGGCATTCGTTTCTTACCTTCGAGTTGAACATCCTGAAGGTATACGTGTCCGTCCTGCGCCGTAATCTGCAAACCCGATTCCACGAGTTTTCCAATGGTACCCGGCGCCTTCTCTCCTGACGTTCCCGCCTTTCCTGCCATGACCCGATAGATTTTCAATTTCTTTTCCCGAAGGAATGAATACGCTCCCGGATCGGATGAAAGCCCTCTGATAAGATTCACGATTACATCGGCATTGTCTTCCCAGTTAATGTGCTCCATTTCCTTCGTCAGCTTGGGTGCATACGTTGCTCCCGATGAATCCTGCGGTGTGCCCGAGATTGTCCCCGCGATGATATTCTCCACTGCTTTTAAGAGAAGCTCCGCCCCAATGAACGACAGTCGATCATGGAGATCATCATATACTTCCTCAGGATCGATATCGATTTCTTCCTGAAGCAGAATGTCTCCGGTATCCATGCCCTCATCCATAAGCATAATCGTAACACCGGTTTTGCTGTCGCCATTAATCAAAGACCAGTTGATCGGTGCCGCCCCCCTGTATTTGGGCAACAGCGAGGGATGAACATTCAGACACCCCAGCGGCGAGATATCAAGAATAGCCTTGGGAATAATTTGACCAAAAGCTGCCAGGGCAACCATGTCTGGAGACAAATTTTTGAATAGTTCTATAAAGTTATCATCCCTCACCCGCTCCGGCTGGAAGACCGTGATCCCATGCTTTTCAGCGGCAACCTTCACCGGAGGCGGAATCAATTTTCTACCCCGCCCTTTCGGTCTGTCCGGCTGGGTTACAACTGCACTAACAGGATACCCATTGGTCACGAGGATTTCAAGGGACGGAACTGCAAATTCCGGTGTTCCCATAAATACGATTTTCGGTTTCATAATGTACTAGCTCCTGTTCTTCAGTGACGTCTTCTTGATTGTTGCACCTTTTCACTCTCACGACTGTACTGTGGCAGTATACCATATCAGGTGTAAATCCTCGTATGGATCGAAATCTTACCCATAGTTATCCCTGTACCATTAGTGTCACGGTTGTATCAACTCAATTGTTACATAGAGCATGGGCAGAATTATATAGAGACCGATCAAAATGTCAGTGATGTAAGCATGGAACATCATTGAAGGGGAAATGGACAAATCGCCACTTGTCCGGCATTCGGTAAAATTGAGTTCATATTACGATTCAACGGACGTATGCTTTTGACATTGAAATGAAAACGGCACATACGACAGCATTCTCAAAATTGCACTTATGTCAAAAATATCTTGACAAATCTATAAATATTTGTATTGTCGAATTCTCAACGAAATAAGAGAATCGGGGGTATATTCATAGGAAGGAGAACAGGAACGATTCCCGTTTTGACTGCTATTAATCTTAAGAAGGTCGTAATGATATCATTCAGGGAACGACATTTTTATTTTTAACATGCCCCAAATTCAACCATCGAAAATAGATTGAGTAAATTAAAACAATTCTGCAAAACCAGACTCGCCACGCAGAAACATATAGCGATAAATCCATGATGTTTTGATTTTTTCTTGTACAACCCGATACTGTTGAACGGGAGGCGTTTGCAGTATATACTGAACTATTTCAAGCGCATATCGGAAGGCTGAATCACGGAGGATGAAGTCATGAAGATTGAACAGGCACAGTGGACTGATGAGAACGGTTGGAAATTTGATACACCACCAGCATTAAATAATTCGGCTCAACTGGTTCTGGTTTTTGGAAACACGATCACGCTAAAGGAACAACACCTCTATCACGACATCAGAGAGCGATATCCCCAAGCGCATATATTCGGCTGTTCAACTGCCGGAGGAATCTGCGACATTCAGGTTTTCGACAGTTCACTGATCACGACGGCTATTCATTTCGAATATTCACAGGTCAGCGTCGTCAGAGCGGAGATTGAACATATCGAAGACAGTATGATGATCGGGGAAAAACTTGCTCGTGCACTTGACCGGGAGGGGCTGGTGCATGTTTTTATTCTTTCCGACGGACTCAATGTCAACGGCAGCGCATTAGTAAAGGGCCTGGTAGAACAGCTACCGGCGCAGGTAACGATAACCGGAGGATTATCAGGAGATAGCGGCCGGTTTCAGGAAACACTGGTTATGTGCGACGCCCCGCCGGAAACTCACCTCATTACCGCTCTTGGTCTGTATGGCGACCGACTCACTATCGGTCACGGTTCGATGGGCGGTTGGGACCCCTTTGGTCCCGAACGACTTGTCACCCGATCAAAAGAGAATATTCTGTATGAACTGGACGGAAAATCCGCCCTGGACATTTATAAAAAATATCTGGGAAATCATGCCGACGGGCTGCCCGCCACAGGGCTTCTTTTTCCTCTGAGCATACGACACAAAGATGGAAACTCCCAGATGGTTCGTACCATTCTCTCGATCAACGAAGAAAATGGAAGCATGATATTCGCCGGTGATATCCCTGAAGGTGCTTACGCCTGGTTTATGAAGGCCAATATTAATCGCCTTATTGACGGTGCGGGCGGCGCAGCTCACATGAGTTGTGAATCCGCCGGTTTTCTACGCCCTGATCTGGCAATTCTCATCAGTTGTGTCGGTAGAAAAATGGTTCTCAAACAGCGTGTTGAGGAAGAAGTGGAAGAGGTTCGTGAAATTCTTGGTCCTAAGGCGGTACTGACGGGTTTCTATTCATACGGAGAGTTGTCACCATCCCGTATCGGAACTCCCTGCGAACTCCACAATCAGACAATGACTGTAACAACATTTTGGGAAAGATAAGTGTATGCAAAGAATTCACCCGTTGCTGCGTCGACAGATAAAAAAGTACTACAAAAACATAGAAGATATCCCCAGAGATCTCCAAGATTTTATACAGGCGGTCAGTGATGCCTACTTTGAATTTGATACTGACCGTGAAATGCTGGAACGATCGCTTGAGCTGAGTTCTCAGGAACTCATTCAATTAAATGCCCATAGAGAGGCAATTCTCCAGGCATTTCCCGATCTTCTTTTCATAATCGACGAAGAAAATTTTGTCATCGATTACAAGACAGGCGTACCGAAAAATTTCTTCTTTCTTAAGAAGAAAACTCCCGTCATCGGAAAGCGGATCGATGATATTGTTCATTCGGACGTGAAAAAAAGACTTCAT
>CAZCGI010000207.1:0-3982 GCA_964498145.1 uncultured Syntrophaceae bacterium | reverse complement strand
TAGCGAAGCGCTTTGTACTCCGACGGGCGCCCTTGGCAATGCCCTTCAACTTACCGAAACGATCGGTATAGAAGGTCACGATACGGTCGGAATCTCCATAATCGATGGCTCCGAGGACAAAGCCCTCAGTTTTGTATGTCGATCTTCCTCTGTTTTTCACCATTGCTGACTTCTGATTTCTGGTTTTCGTCTCCTGACGTCTTTGTTCATTACGTTAAAATCTTCAGAAAAATGGCCGCCAGGCCGAGGAATGAGAGAAAACCGAATGCATCGGTGAAGGCAGTTAAAAAGATGTGTGATCCAAGAGCAGGATCGGCTCTGAGCCACTTGAGACTTAATGGTATCATCGTTCCCACCAGTGTTCCGACGAAGATATTGATAATCATGGCGAGTCCCAGGACCAGACCGAGAATGGGGAGGCCCTTCCATAAATAGGCGATGGCGCCGACGACGATACCGATGGCCAGACCGTTGGCGATGCCCACGGAGACTTGCCGCAGCAGGGCTTTCTTGGAATTCTCATAGGTTATTTCTCCGAGGGCAAGTCCTCTGACGATTAACGTGAGGGTCTGACTTCCCGCATTGCCGCCGAGACCGGCAACGACAGGCATAAAAACGGCGAGAACAACCATCATCTGGATGGTGTCTTCGAAAAAACCGATGACGACAGCCGAGACGAGTGCCGTTAATAGATTGACATAGAGCCATGGAAGTCTCTTTTTGACCGATTCGAGGGGGCTGTTAAAGATATTGTCATCCTCACCGAGACCAGCAATACGATACAGGTCTTCCGAGGTTTCCTCTTCCATAACATCAACGATGTCGTCCACAGTGATTCGACCGAGAAGCTTATTGTTGTAGTCGACCACGGGAAGCGAAACAAGGTCGTACTTTTCGAACATTCTGGCCACTTCCTCCTGGTCCACATCGACATAAACGCTCGGTATGGATTTGTCGATAGCCTCGATTACGGGAGTGAGTCGGCTGGTGGTGATGAGGCTTTGCAGAGGAATCGATCCGATAAGACTTTTTTCCTGATCGACAACAAATACGTTATAGATATGTTCGACTTCGTCGGAAGCATCGATGACGGCCTGCAGTGCATCTCTTATGGTCGAATTTTCCGGAACTTTGACGAGTTCCGACTGCATGATGCCGCCGGCACTGTCTTCATCATACTCCAGGAGTTTCTTAACGTCTTCAGATTCCTCAGGCTCAATGCTCTCAAGGATCGCCTGTGCCTGATCTTCGGTGAGTTCAGCGATGAAGTCGGCGGCGTCATCCGAGTCCATCTCATCAATGATCTCGGTCAGTTTTTCCTGGGAGATATCTTCAAGAATTTGCTCTCTCGATATATCACTCAGTTCCAGGATAACGTCGGATGCCTTCTCCACCTCCAGGAGTGAGAAGAGACGAAATTTTTCTTCTTCTTCCAGATTATCGATGAGTTCGGCGATGTCGGCGGGATGCAGTGATGCAAAAAGATCGATAATATCGAATTCTCGATTATGCTCGATCCATTCCTTCAACTGCCCGAGATATTTAATTTCCTCTCTCTGTTGCCGTACCATATATCTGACCGTATATTCAAAGGGATTGAGGTATTAAAAAACCTATCTAAACTATCATACTTGCTATGTTACAACAAGATGAATTCTTTTTAGTGCAGGAACATGAGCACGTATGCCGCTGGTGAGCCGGAGAGAATATGGAATAGCTGGGAATATCTCTTGGTATCCTCTATCGGTGAAAGAACATCCTACAAGTTCGGAATTGTTAGAGAATCAAAGGGTGACATGGACGAGGAGCTGTATCGAAAGTGATACCGAAACCGGATGTGTAACGATATATCCGCTTCTTAATAGATCGCTTTTATGGGCAGTGTAAAGGTGATAGAACAGTCGATTTTTCGTTACATGTCTCGATATTTGATTATGCCGCCAACAATTGTAAGTACTGCCTTTCCCTGTACCTGCCATTCGTTAAAGGGGCAATTTCTGCTCTTAGAGCGGAACGTTGAGACATCGATGGTCCATTTTTTGTCAGGGTCGACAACGGTCACATCTGCAACGGATCCGGCGGACAATGTTCCTCCGGCAATGTTCAGAATTGTTGCCGGAGCTGTTGTCATTTTTTCGATCAACTGCGACAAAGAAAGGATTCCTTCATCCACCAGCTTCAAACATATTGCCAGTGATGTCTCCATGCCGATGATGCCGCTAGCGGCAAACATAAACTCTACATCTTTTTCAATGGAAGAATGGGGTGCATGGTCGCTGGCGATGGCATCAATAGTACCGTCCTTGAGCCCCATCTTTATTGCTTTCACATCTTCGGCGCTTCTGAGCGGTGGGTACATTTTCCCATTGGTGGAAAAGTCACGCAGGAATTCATCGGTCAGGGTGAAATAATGGGGAGCAGTTTCGGCGGTGACGCGGAGTCCGTTGTCCTTTGCACGGCGGATTGCCTCAACCGAACCGGCCGTACTGACGTGGGCGATATGAACGGATGTATTTGTATAGGCTGCAAGAGCTATGTCACGTTCCACCATGAGGTCTTCCGCGATGCCGGGAATCCCGGAGAGACCGAGTTCGGTTGATATGATCCCTTCATTCATGTGACCGCCTTTCGAAAGATTGAGATCCTCGCAGTGGGAAATAACGGGGATTCCCAGGGAATCGGCATATTCCAGAGCACTTCTCATCAGTCTGCTGTTCATCACGGGGCGTCCGTCATCAGAAAATGCAATGGCACCGGCTTCACGCAGATCTCCGAATTCGGTCAGGATGGTTCCCTCGGAATTTGTGCTTATTGCCGCAACAGGGTAGACCCGTGTCAAATCTGCAATAGCGGCCTGTTTCAGTATAAATTCTGTTACGGATTGGTTATCATTTACCGGTTTCGTATTAGGCATGCAGGCAATCGATGTAAAACCGCCGGCAACGGCGGCTTCGCTGCCCGTCAGAATCGTTTCCTTATATTCGTGTCCCGGTTCTCGAAGGTGGGTATGCATGTCGATAAGTCCCGGCGCTACGATCATGCCTGTTACGTCAATCGTCTGTGTATCCTGAGAGATCTTTGATGAGGCGTTATTGTTTTCCTCACAACGTGCAATAATGCCGTTTTCGATCAACACATCGAGTTTTTCATCTATGTTCCGCGAAGGATCGATCACCCTTCCTCCGGTGAGTAGCAGTTTCATTCTTCTCCTCCTGCCAATAGATACAGCAGCGCCATTCTCACGGCAACGCCGTTCGTTACCTGTTTGAGTATCAGTGATTGAGCACCGTCAGCAATGTCGGGAGCAATTTCAATTCCCCTGTTGATCGGTCCCGGGTGCATGACGAGCACGTCGGGCTTAGCGAGACGTATGTTGTTACTGTTCAGGCAATAGTAGCGAGCGTACTCTCGATCAGATGGAAAGAAACTATCGTTTTGCCGTTCCAGCTGAATCCTCAACATCATGATTATGTCGGCGTCTTTTACTGCCTGTTCCATATGATACGAGACTCTGACACCGAGTTTTTCAATGTCCCGGGGTATCATCATTGCAGGACCGCAAACAGTTACATTGGCACCCATCATGGTAAGCGCCAGAATATTAGATCGGGCAACCCTGCTGTGGGCGATGTCACCGATGATAGCAATGTTGAGGCCCTGAATAGTGCCCTTTTCCAGCCGTATGGTCATCATATCGAGAAGCGCCTGTGTCGGATGTTCATGTGCCCCATCACCTGCATTGATAATGGATTGCTTGATCAAACGGGCAAGCATATGCGGTGCGCCGGCCGCATTGTGTCTGATAACAATAATATCCGGGTTCATTGCTTCAAGCGTCTTTGCGGTGTCAGTCAGTGTTTCTCCCTTGACCAGGCTGCTGGTGGATGCAGATATGTTTACCGTATCGGCGCTGAGCCTTTTTCCTGCAATTTCAAAAGATGTCCGTGTTCTCGTACTGGCTTCCACGAAAAAATTAATGACC
>CAZCGI010000206.1:0-3989 GCA_964498145.1 uncultured Syntrophaceae bacterium | reverse complement strand
AAAAAATTGCGTGCATCTCAATCGGCCCGGCAGGTGAAATGAAAATGGCAGCTGCATCGGTGGCATGCACGGATATGGAATTGAGACCGACACGGCATGCCGGACGAGGCGGAGTCGGCGCCGTTATGGGATCAAAAGGAGTAAAAGTCATTGTCCTTGATGATGCTGGGAGAGACATGCGAAGCCCTCATGATCCCAAGGGATTCAGAGCTGCAAACAAAAGATTCGTCGATGGTTTGAAGAAACATCCAGTTACCGGTGAAGCACTTCCTGCGTATGGAACCAACGTTCTGACTAATGTTATTAACGAGGCAGGAGCCTATCCGACCAAAAACTTCATGTGGGGACGATTTGCAACGTGCAGTCTCATCAGTGGAGAACGGGAAGCTGAACTGGAAACCGAGCGGGGAGGAAATGCTACCCATGGATGTCATCGGGGTTGTGTCATACGGTGTTCCGGTATCTACATGGATAAGGATGGTCATTATCTGACCAAACAACCAGAATATGAGACGGTCTGGGCCCATGGGGCGAACTGTGGGATCGACGATATTGACGCGATAGCAATGCTAGATCGATTGGATGACGATTACGGTCTCGATACGATCGAAATGGGTGCTACCATTGCCGTTGCCATGGAAGCGGGAATTGCCGAGTTTGGGGATGCCCAGGCGGCTATTAATCTTATCCATGAAGTGGGGAAGGGTACGCCACTGGGACGTATTCTGGGAAACGGCGCTGCCGTGACCGGTAAGGCCTTTGGTGTAGAGCGGGTGCCGGTTGTAAAAGGACAGGCCATGCCGGCATATGATCCACGAGGAGTTCAGGGAATGGGGGTTACCTATGCCACGAGTACTATGGGTGCTGACCATACGGCAGGCTATGCCGTGGCTACGAATATCCTCAAGATTGGAGGCTATGTTGATCCTTTGAAACCCGAAGGTCAGATTGAACTTTCTCGAAATCTTCAGATCGCAACGGCTGCCATTGATTCAACAGGGATGTGTCTCTTTATAGCTTTTGCCATCATGGATCAGCCGGAGACGTTCCAGGCATTGATCGATATGATCAACACCTTCTACGGTCTGGACATGACGGCGGATGATGTAACGGACCTGGGGAAAAAGGTACTCTCATGGGAACGCGATTTTAATATGCGTGCGGGCTTTACGGCGGAACATGATCGGTTGCCGGAATATTTCATGAAAGAACAGTTACCGCCGCATAATATTACATTCCGCGTGAAAGATGGGGATCTTGACAAGGTCTTTAAGTGGTAGAAGATAAAATGAAGTAGCTTAAATAATGGGGAGTGCCATTGGGCCTCCCCGTTGTTTAAACAATTAAGAAGGTTACATCTGAATCCGGTTCAAACGTAAGAATCGTTTTCTGTATCAAGCAGTTAATCCTATAGGTATGTTTTTTGTCGATGATAGATATACTCGGCAACCTTGACCTTGACCCGTCTTTTGGGGGATCAGTATGCCCCGGCCTTTTTGCATGATCGGGAGAACATGATTCATGAATGCTCATTTGAGAGTAGAGAGAGACATGTTGTATCATTTTTACTATCTCCTCGAGAAGGGTTTTATGGTTGATGCTGAAGTAGGATGCACCGTCAGGGATTTGTTATGCCGTCAATTCGGTATTGATGAAAAATATGTCGATGAAAGAATTCAGACTATTTTCATAGACGGCAAGACCATCGATGACGTTGATACCGCTGTTGTCCGGGAGGGGGCGAGCCTTGCCATGTCGGCTGCCATGCCGGGACTTATCGGAGCCACGTTGCGGAAGGGCAGTTACTATGCCGCCATGAGAGGAGAAATATCGTATCAGTCAAAAGATATACTCCAGACGATGAAAAAGGGACGGGTTGCCATAAAACTCTTCAACATGCTTGCCCATGAGCTGGGAGACAGGTTTCTTACACGTGGAGTGTGGATATCGTATGCCGATCTTATCGGGCTTTTTGAACATGAAAAAGAAGCATTCAAAGCCGGGGACCGCGATGCCGTGATAAACGGGAAACATTATTCACTCGACAGGATGTTGGAAAGAGGGGAGGATACGCGGGAAATATTATTGCGGATAGAGATTATATAAATTCCGGACAAGATTATCCTCCTGCTACCGGTGGAAAGACGCCGATTCGGTCTCCATCTTTCAATATCTCATCTCCTGTTGCATGAACACCGTTCAAGAATATCAGCTTGACCATGTCAAGGGGAATGCTGAAATGTTCGAGCAGTTGCTTTATCCGAGTGTTTTCGCTGATAGCGACAAGATCAGGAGGGTCAACCCCCGTTTTTTCTTTAACGTGTCGTCCCAAAGATGCGTATAATTTCAGTTCGACATTCATACTGTTGGTATCTCTTTCTTCGATTATACAGAGTGATTTAAGTATATATCGATTTGCAATCATTCTTCAAATGGTTATTCCAACCTCTAAAATATGAAAGGACGATGAAAGATGCCTGGCACAAATAGAAGCAACATACAGACGACAATTAAGATGAAAAGCCGAAAAATATACGGACCGACGGGGACTGAATTGTCTGTTCTGGAAGATGGGGATGCTTGCAGAATCGCTGCGGAGCATCATGAAACTGTTCGTACGATTTACATCGAAGCTTTGAAAGAAAACATATGCCCTCATCGTTATATTCGTAATCAGGACAGTATTTCGGTGCAGGAGCAACTCCGGTTGGCTCAATCGGCTGTTTCCGTCATCGGAGCAGGCGGATTGGGTGGACATGTCATCGTTCTGCTGGCGAGAATCGGCATCGGCCTTATAACCATTGTGGACCATGATTTTTTTGACGAATCGAATATGAATCGTCAACTGTTGTGCACGGATGAGACCGTCGGATTGCCGAAAGCCGGTGTCGCAAATGACATGGTTCACTCAATCAATCACGGGGTGGATACGGCATCGCATCAGATGAAGATCGATCCTGTCAACATAGAGAAAATTATCAGCGGTTCAGACATTATCGTGGATGCACTCGACAACATTTCCGATCGATTTATTCTGGAAGATGCCGCTAAAAAACTGAATATACCAATGGTGCACGGGGCGCTGGCAGGATTTGAAGGCAGAATCATGACAATTTTACCGGGTGATCGGGGTCTCCGTCTCCTGTATGATCCGGACGGACCGGTCCAGAGCGATATGCAACGTCCGGAAATGGTTTTAGGTGTTCCTGCAGTCACTCCTGCAGTCATCGCAGCCTTGCAGGTAATGGAGGTCATTAAAATACTTCTGAATCGTGGGAATATAATAAGAAACAAGATGATGTACATAGACCTTGAAAAAGGAGAATTACAGGAATTCTTGTTTCGGCATGAGAACGTTGTGGCGTGACGGATAATATTCGTCTTCTTTGAAAAATCCTTTTATTTCGTTACGGATAGACAGGTATAATCGATATGATTGATGAGAAAAATTAAAATTCCCTTCCTGGCATTTCACTTGAACCCTTGACTCCTTAAAAAGACAGCAACTTTTTAGGAGATGAACCTCAAAGAAAACCACTGTAAAACCTGTTTGACAGAAGTCGTAAAATTGATTTTATTTCTATAGGTGGTTCCAATTATTAGGTCATTGACGACATTGTCCTAAAGAATCTTTACCACAAAAGAGAGCTAATATGGTAATGACAACTGGCTTCAAGCGTGTGTCGGGAGCGAACAAAGCCGGGAAAATCCGAAAAAGGAGGATATCTCAAGACTCATGAATTTTAGAGAAAATGATGCGCTTTTCCCTGAGAAATTCTGAGGTCTCTTTATCGTAAACAAGCTTAGTTTGTGCCGATTATCATGAATTTCACGCTGGTTTCAATATGCTGAAGGAGGTTCTCGTAATGGAGGCATTACCGAAATGCTTATTATCATATGACGTCCTGGATGATCTTTGTGAATTACTTCGCGAAAAAGAAAAATACAGATTTTCTTTGCAGAAGGGTAATTATGGCAGTCCGGTAACA
>CAZCGI010000205.1:0-3991 GCA_964498145.1 uncultured Syntrophaceae bacterium | reverse complement strand
TGGCCGTTCGCTTTATTGTCGTGAAGTTAATGGTGTGACAATATACGTTTCATGTTCAATGTTTCGAGTTTCAAGTTTTTGCAACTGTGGTCAATTTCATGATGGGTTTATTTTCATTAATGTGATTAGTGTGAGCCGATTCCATGGTGGATATAGATAATCTGTTACATAAAACAACACTCATCATTGGTGATGTCAATTCCGGTAAGAGTCTGTATACCTTTCGTATCATTCAATCGTTTATACGAAACGGCATTACTGACATCGCCGTTGTAGACCTTGCGCCGGAGAGGATAAAAGAAATCGGCGGGAAAATGCTGCATATTGAGCATCCCGGTGTGCTCTATACAACGACGGACATTGTGGCTCCCCGTCTGACGGGAAAGGGACAGAATGAGATATGGTCCCTGGCGGAACAAAATGCGGCGGCAATTGAAAACCTCTTTGAAGAGTATCTGCGAACACCCCGAAAACATTTGTTCATAAATGATGTAACACTTTATCTTCATGCAGGTGATATGAAGCGACTGGATCAGGTGCTTTCATCGGCACTAACGTGCGTTATCAACGCATACTATGGAAAAACCTTCGATGAATCGCCACTGACGCAGAGAGAAAGAGGCCAGGTCAAACAACTGATTAAACGATGCGATGTCATTATTGAATTATGACACAAATTAAAACTGAACTTTTTCCGGTGAACTGTCGGTATTGATTATTTGGAAAGCTTGCCTGTCGCGCCGGGACTGTTGAAGAGACTGTTCTGTCTGGTGATTATTCTGTGTTTCGTTTCAGTCGATAGTAATAATTCAGAACCTTTTTGACATATTCTTCGGTTTCTCTGAACGGAGGGATTCCGTTGACGCGGGAGACAGGGGTTGGACCTGCATTGTATGCAGCGAGTGCCAAATCGATTTCTCCGCCAAATTGATTGAGAAGCTGTTTCAAATATTGGGTACCTCCCATGATATTCTCCCGGGGGTCGAAGGGATCCTGAATATTCAATGCTTCGAAATTTTCCGGCATGATCTGCATGAGTCCCTTGGCTCCCCGTTTTGAAACAGCTTGCGGATCGAAGTCGGATTCTACTTTCATGATCGCCTTAATAAGATGCGAGTCGATTCCATAACGTCTCGATGCTTCTTTGATGTAGGCATCGACGTGTCGCTTCGAAGAAGGCTTGCGTTCTTTGATGAACAGTCGATATTTCGACGACATCGGAGTATCGGTGAAATGATAATTTCCACTCTCGTCAACATACATATAAATGTCTGCATGCACCGCTGTCGCGGCGAATGCTCCTGCCAGCACGATAGATACAATGATGAACAGCCAACGGTGATGAATTTTTTGTTTCATAGTGAAAGGGTCGTTTCTGTTTAGCAACCTGAAGAACTGTGATAATCAGCCCATACGTAAGATTAGGGTCATATGATATCCCGAACCATTCAAAAACACCGGGATACTCCGCTTCTCATCATTCAGCAATCGTATGAGATCAGTTTCCGTCACGTTTCAATATTGTATGTTGGTATTATTGCAAAAATATTGCAAAAAATACGCCATAGTCGTTCCTGCAGGTGACATGATTACGCTATGATGCGCAAGGGGATTTTCGCGATTGTATGGCACGAAAAGCCCATCGGTCAATGGCACGCTCAAAGCGTCGGCATAATACCATAAAATATATCGGAGAGACTATCCCTAAATATGAGCCGAATTATTGTGCCTTAAGATTGCGAGTTGTTGCTTATAGTCATTTTCGCCGGATTTTTGATGAATCTACAGCTTGCTTCAGGCAATTCGAAAATGTACCCTTCGGGTTCAGGTTGTTGTAATTACCAGTCTTTCTATTTGTTGAAAGTTATACGCAAAAAGACTCCATGAAATGAATTTTCATGTGGGCAACAGCCTCATTATTGTTGACATCATGAAAAATACCTGTCACGGGTGAATCGTCCGATACGAATAATAGCTGGTTCCTCTGATACAACGATGCGATCCTGAGATGGTCTGCTCAGAATATCTGCTTGACATCCTAATGTTTTTCTTCTATTTTTCCTAGCGGAGGCAAGCGGTTGCGGTCCTTATGTCCTGAACGAAACTGTTTCGTTTAGCGGTGAAACAAGATTCTACGGTGTATGCCCTCTTTACTGAAGTGTCAGGATAAGTGAGTTAGATGCAGACGGGTATCTCCGAATAGTTGATAAGCTCCGCAGCGATACAAGGAAAGATTGTAAGTTACAGCCGAGGCTCAATGAGACCGATAGAATACATACGGATAGGGATTTGCATTATCGCGGTTATCGGTTGGGCTCGTGTCGCCGTTGCTGCTAACTTGAAAGATATTCGGCTCGGAGAACATAAGGCATTTACGCGGATTGTCTTTGAATTTGACAGTACATCTTCATATCGCATGCCTAAAATCGAAGGAGACGGAATTGCATCGGTTGTTTTTCCCGACAGTTCGGTTGGGGCGGTTCGTCCGCTGAAAGACCTGCAGGAGAAATATCGTTTTATTAATGCCGTTGAATTGGTTAAAAAGGAGAGAAATCTTACAGCAACGATTGTCGCACATTCTCAGAGCTTCGAGATACGTTCTTTTTCTCTGACAAACCCGGATCGTGTCGTTCTCGATTTTTACTGGTCATATGAAAAACTCGCAGCGCCGGTGATTGTGGCGGAACAGCCAACAGATCAGCACGAACCGACAGCAATAGTTGAAGAACCGGTATCTTCGAAGGGGGTGGAAATAGAAGAAACCGCGGCAAATGGGAGCAGACAACCGGATCCGGCACCGCAGATTTCTCAGGCGGAACAGGCGGCGGAAACAATGGCTCCCACTGAGAAAAGTGTAAGGAAGACGATCCCGGATGTGATAAGACACCCGGCGCCATCTATCAAGTATGATAAGATACAGATGGCACTTATGATTCTACTGGTAGTGTTGAATGTCGTTATTGTTGCCATTCTGGCCATTCTGGTGGCGGTTGTATTAAAATGGAGGCGAGGCAACGCTCTGAGCGAGCGTGAGCCAATCTCCACTTTATTGGATGACAACATTATATCAATTGACACGAAGATTCAGGAAGAACTGAAGAAATATAAGCGGATGCGGTAAACAGCAATCCATGGTTGATGACACACAAACAGAACTGAATATCGGTCTTTCGGAAGAAGAAAAAGACGACCTTGAAAATCTCATCAGATCGATACGGGAAGAACCGTCATTTTCCTCGACTGAAACGATTCCCGAGGATGTTCAGCAGCGGATTGCCCTGTTGACGGACAACGTTGCCCGTCTTTCCGAAATGATTTTAAGGTTCGATGCGAGGATGAAAGCGTTTTACGAAATAATCCGCCTCTTTTATCAGAAAAGTAATAAAATGAATGATCGCATTGATACGATAGTGCGATACATCAAATCAACCAAGAACATATAAGTGGGGATCGACATTGAATAATCATATCGATAATCATGAAAATATTGTCAGCGGGCTGATAGATGGTTCTGTTTCAATAGACTCACTTGAAGAATTGCGAGAGTTGCTGAACGCTGTCGCGAACAATCCCAAGGCTGTCAGGGTAATCGGTGATTCTTTCGTTAAACAGGGGGCGTTTGAGGAAGCCATCGGTGCCTATCAAAAGGCGGTTTCTCTCTTCATCGAATCGGGCTCTATTCTGCCCGCGATAGCATCGAAAATTCTTGAATGGAGCATTGTCAGAGCTGCAGAAAGAGATTGCAGAGAAATATATTCGGCACTTCGTGATATTGACACTGAAAGAATTCCTGTTTATGACTATCTTGCCAAAATGGCATATCCCGAGCTTATGGCTGTCATGGATGAAATGGAACTGATTCCGTTTTCTCCCGGTACACTGATACGTGAAATAGGCGAGGAAGAGGACAGTCTCAATCTCATCGTATCGGGCGTTTTATCCGAAAAAAGAAATACATCGAAGAATGGTGATGTTGATAATGCCGATATGG
>CAZCGI010000204.1:0-3995 GCA_964498145.1 uncultured Syntrophaceae bacterium | reverse complement strand
GATCTTTCCCCCCAGTTCGGTAAATCGAGTCGGTTCCTTTAAAAAATCGATGACTTCAACCAGTTCCTGCTTTGCCTCGTCAACGCCCGCAACATCATTGAAGGTTACGTTCAATTCGTCTTCCATATAGATGCGCGCCTTGTTTTTCCCGAGGGTCATGAAGCCTGCCTGCTGGCCGCTCATCCGTTTCATCAGGAAATACCAGATACCGATAAATATAAAAATGGGGAAAACCCAGGAAAAGAGATCCCGCAGAAAAGTCGATTCGATCTTACCTTTAAAAACAACATGATATTGTTCGAGCATTTTTGATAATTCAGGGTCAACGCGGACGGTCTTGAACGTCTTGTCTTCGCCGCCTACTTTCATTTTCCCCTGAATCTGGTTTTCCGAGATAGCGATTTCCTGAACATTCCCTTCTTTCAGGTAATTCAGGAATTGGCTGTATGGTATTACTTCGACTTTGTACATCGATGCAATATAGTTCTGAAGTAACAAAACCACCCAAATCCCAATGAGTACGTACCATATGGAAAATTTATGGTGTTTTTCCATCATTGTTTTTTATCCCCTCCTCTTTTGTATGGGCTGTATTACGCAATAATGAACCACACTATTTTCTTATTCTACCATCAACGGCGGCCTCGATAAATAAAATAGTCAGTCGGGTTCCCCCGTCTGTCAAAGTCCTGTATGGTTACTACATCGGTTGTATGAAAGATATCCTCAAGGCGCTTTTGAAAATTGTCGCAGCGGTGAGCTGACCATACGGCGAGAACACCTCCATCGGTGAGCATGTTTTTTATTGTATTCATCATGGGAGATTCGTAAAGATCACGATTGCCGTCAAGGGCAAGCCGTGCAGGACCGTTGTCCACATCGAGGATAATAGCGTTATACGCCGTCCCTGCCTTTGTAACGTAATCTTTGATATTCGCCCGGATGAGCCGGACCCGGGGATCTGAGAGGGCGGCGCCGTTGTGTTCCGCAAAGTAGGTCCGTGCCCACTGTTCGACGTGTTTGTCGATTTCAACAACATCAATAACCGCCACGCTCTCATAGTCGAGGGCCGCCCGCAGTGTGTAGCCGATACCGAGACCGCCGATAAGAATCGAAAGTGTTGATGTGCCGCTGTCCAGAGCGTCGATGGCATATCGTGCCAGTGCTTTCTCGGAGCGGATATTATAGCTTGCCATGAGAAAAACACCGTTGAAGATAATCTCATACACCGGCAGGCTATCGTCATGGCGATCAAGAGCCTGCTGCAGTTGTAATTCTCCATGGGGAGTTGTGACACGACTCAGAACTCTTTTCTCATTCATCATCATGGTAACCCTTCTGGAAACGGTTATGCCTGCGCATGCATCGTTTCTGTTGTATCCCACGGCGATCTTAACTGAAATGAACAATAATAACGGAATAGGTGGATTGTTGCTGTTCGGAAGCGGTTCAATACTCGGTCCGCACGTCACGACAGGCAAATTCATTGTTACCATAACGGCATAGGTCTCCTTTGTCAATGACGGGGTAATGGAAAGTGGGGAGTTGCTCATGTAATGGGGCGGAAACCGTGGGGTGAGGGGTGATGAGGAAGGACAGCGTTGCAAGAGCAATATGGGTACATGGAGATTTATATTTCAACAGCATTCGAGCCGGGATTCGTCGCATTTATTTTCTGAGGCTGTCTTGAAAATCATTGACAAAATATCCTCAATAATGCTTTTTTTGCTAATGAGTTTAGATGTTTTGGAGGCGAACGGGTAAAACCGGCACAGCTCATAATGGGGGAAAGATCTGTTGCACGGTGTGCCATCACTGCCTGCATAAATTTTCCTTGAGGTAACTCCCCGTTGATGAGGTTCAATCATTATCCGTGAAAGGAGAGTGTGACAATGAAGAAACGGCGACTCGGTGTAAATGGACCGGAGGTGTCGGCCATCGGATTAGGCTGCATGGGCATGAGCGAGTTTTATGGGACGTCGGACGATACTCAATCGAAGGAGTTAATTCTCGAAGCCCTGAGGAGCGGCATTACCATGCTCGATACCGCCGATATGTATGGACACGGGCATAACGAGATGCTCATTGCCAACGCTCTGAAGGAGTGGTCGGGTGATGTGTTTATCGCCACCAAGTTCGGCATTCAGCGGCAGAAAGGATCGTATGAACGGACGATCAGCGGCCGCCCCGAATATGTCAGGGCGTCGGCAGAAGGCAGTCTTAAACGGCTCCAGCGGGAGGTTATCGATCTGTATTACATCCACCGCGTCGATACAAGCGTTCCCATCGAGGAGACTGTGGGGGCCATGGCGGAGCTGGTCCGGCAGGGCAAGGTCAGGTATATCGGGATTTCCGAAGCTTCGGAAGCGACGATTCGCCGGGCTCATGCCGTGCATCCCCTCACGGCGGTGCAGAGCGAGTATTCACTCTGGACACGGCGGGTTGAACAGAGAACGCTGCCGGTAATCCGGGAACTGGGCATCGGCTTTGTGGCATACAGTCCCCTTGGACGGGGATTTCTCACTGGAACGATAACCGACATAGAAAAACTCGAAGCGGGCGATTTCCGCAGATTCACTCCCCGTTTTCAGGGAGACAACTTTAACGACAATCGGCGGCTCGTTGAAGCGGTGGAAGACATCGCACGTGGAAAGGGCGTCAAAACTGCCCAGTTGGCTCTTGCCTGGCTGCTTTCGAAGCATGATGATATTGTGCCCATCCCGGGGACGCGGCGGAAAAACTATCTCATGGAAAACATCGAGGCTGTCGACATTACGCTGAATGATGAAGAAATCAAAGAGATAGAATCGGCCGTTCCCGTTGATGCCGTTAAGGGAGAACGGTATCCTGGAGCTGGTATGGTGGGGATCGACGGATAGGCCGGGAGAATATGAAAGCAGGATCGTGATGGGACATCAGACCGGCAGGCAAGGGGCTTACGCAAGAGAGAAATAGATGTTCAGTAATTTTCTGAGATGGATATCAGGTCCTCGGATGGTTCCTTCAACATAGATGAAGTGATCCGTACCACCCTCCATTGAGGTGCTCGCTTGTTTTGGGATATCCTTTTCTTCAATCTTTTCCGATTTAACTTCGATCCACTGTGATATCGGCTTCGACGATATCATGCCGTCTTCAAGCAATCCCCTGATCTTTGGTGACCATCCGCCTTGGGGATCGATGGTGATGGAAACCTCGTATGAGACTGAGGTCACGTCCAGACTTGCCGGACGGGGAAAGCCCATAACCAAGGGCGTCTTGACGAGCATTCCGTCGGTGATGCGGAGAAAGTACCAGACAAACTCGATATGTGTTCCATACCCCTCGAACGTTGGCGGGGCGAGGTCATGTCTTATATCGACCAGGATGCGGCATAAAAAAGATTTTATGACACCTATGTACTCCAACACAACAATGGGATCGTTCGGTTTGTCCTGTATGGGGATGGCATTAAATGCATACACTGCTTCCAGGGCACGGATGCGATTATCGATAACGCGCCGCAGGGTCGCCATGATTTCATTTCCCGCCGATCCGGTTTCACCCTCTTCGAAAACCTGTTCTGCATACCGAAGAATCTGGTAGGGCCGTTTAATGACACGTTTCTCCGAATGAACTCTTGAACGCTTCAATTCGGCAGGCCACTCAAGGAAATCGGAGGTTATCCACATGATATGACGTGTATCCTTCCATCATGTTTGATTTTGTCATCTAACGTACAGACTATATGAAGAAACAGGCAAAAAATCAAGATGGTCCGTTGCTCTCAATCATTTTTGCTCATTACCCGCCATGGACGAAGGGGAATAGTGCCTCAATGAGGATGCCGTTCCGGTGCCAAATATACGGTATGCATCGCGTGATAAATTCTATATAATAGTTATGTAGAAATATCGAAAAGGAGGCAGCCATGAAGAACATCCTCATAACAGGCGCAACGGGGCAAATCGGCTCGGAGTTGACCATGGTCCTCCGGGAACGATATGGAAACAACA
>CAZCGI010000203.1:0-4051 GCA_964498145.1 uncultured Syntrophaceae bacterium | reverse complement strand
GGCGTCCACCTGGGAGAAATCATGGTCTGCCCGCTTCAATTGTGCTTTGCCCGCAATAATCTCGGAAAGAAACGAAATCGCTTCTTCCAGCAGGTTTGCATCAACAGGAACCAGCCGGTCCACGATTCCGGCCTCGAAAGCCTTGTTTCCGGGCAGGAGCTTTCCACGGAGGATGAGTTCAACCGCGGGATAGCCGATGAGACGGGGTAACCGCTGTGATCCTCCCCCGCCGGGAAAAAGTCCGACGTTGCATTCGGGCAGTCCGATCATGGTCGTTTTTGCATCGGTAGCTATTCGTGCCGTGCAGGCAAGAACGAATTCCAGCCCGCCGCCGACGCATGCACCGTTAAGAGCGGCCACCGTCGGCATCTTCAATTTACTGGTTCGGTTAAAGGAGTCGTGAAAGATATTCAATGCGTCCATCGCATTGTCCTGTGTGTTCAACTGTTCGATAAGCTTCAGGTTTGCTCCGGCGAAAAAGTTATTCGGTTTTCCTGAAATGAAAACAACACCGGTGAGGGTGTCGTCTCGTTCCAGTTCTTCCAGAACTTCGCGGAAACTCAATACGGCGTTTTCGGTCCATGTATTCATGGGCTCGTCTTTGACATTAAAAACAACAATGCCGATATTATCCCGTTTTTCAAGTCGAAAGATCTTTTCATTGTTCATGACCGTTCCTCCTTAATGATGAACTACCCTATGTCAGTGTGAGTAGTACATGAAACAGGGCAAGTCAAGAAAATGTGGTTATGTCATGAAAAGTACTCTTTATTGCCGAGACTGATACTGCCATTCATGCAAGAAGGACGGATATTGTGAATAACAAATCCAGGGAACAATCGGTGGAATCATATTTTGGGGGAGATTCTGATCATCCGCAGCCAGTGCCATGACGATAGAGGTTTCGGGAGTGCTCTCTCCGGTGAAGGTTATCGATAGATGCCGATGAGAATTGCTTTAAGCTTGACACATACAGGCTTTTTGTCTATGGTGAATCGCTGTTAATTAATAATTATATGACGGGTTTGACTGTCCTAAAATTACCTGTATTGAAAGGAGAGTGGGTGAATGGGAAAGAAAATACTATCGTGTTTGGTTGTACTGATGGCCGTCGTTCTTGTGACCACCGTCTCTGCGAAAGATAAGGTCTACGTCAACGGTATCGATGCCAATTTCCCTCCGTTTGCGTATGTTGACAAAAACGGCGTTCCCGATGGCTTTGATGTAAAGGCCGTGGACTGGATTGCAGAGAAAATGGGGTTTAAGGTAACGCATAAACCCATGGATTGGGATGGTATCATTCCCAGCCTGCAGGCTCATAAAATCGACATGATTGCATCGGGCATGAGCGTAACGGACAAGAGAAAGGAACAGGTCAACTTTACCATTCCATATTGGGTGATTTCCCAGGTTCTGGTAGTCCCGAAGGATTCGACGCTGACCATCGATCAGGTACTCTCAAGCGGTAATAAAGTCGGTGTACAGCGAGGAACAAGCGAAGCAAAATGGATGAAGGAAAACCTGATCCAGAAGGGCAAAAACTTTGTCCTGAGAGAGTATGATTCCGCACCGCTGTCCATTGAAGATGTGGTAAACGGTCGAATTGTTGCTGCCGCGATGGATGATGCCCCGGCAAAAGATGCCATGCGGAAAAAACCCGTTAAGATACTTGGTACGTTCGGGATGCATGAGGAAAACTTTGCATATGCCGTTCGAAAAGAGGACAAAGAGCTTCTCAAGATGCTGAATGAAGGATTGGAACAGTTAATGGCCGATCCTTATTGGGAAGAACTGAAAGAGAAGTACAAACCGTAATACGGTATTCAGTCAAATCATGAAGGTTATGACTGGAAGGCATCAGGTATTATACCTGATGCCTTCCAAGTTTATATGCCTGTTATTGGGGAACATGTTGTTGATATGACGGAGAGCTTCATTGCAATCAAGGAGGCTTTGCCCTACCTGCTCCACGGATCGGTGGTGACAATCGGACTTGTCGGTGGGGCCATGTTCCTTGGTTTTGTCCTCGGTATCGTCCTTGCCGTCGGGCAAGTGTACGGAGGATCCATTGTCCGATCGGTGATCGGCGTCTATGTGTGGTTTTTTCGCGGGGTTCCTCTGCTTGTTCTGCTGTTTCTTTTTTATTTCGGACTTTTTTCATTGTTGAATATTAATCTATCGGCATTTACCGTTGCCGCTATTGTGCTGGGCCTCATCAGCTCCGCCTACCAATCGCAAATCTTTCGCGGCGCCATATTGTCATTACCGGAAGGGCAGCTCAAGGCTGCTCGTGCGCTCGGTATGAGCGATACGAAATCTATTCTACACATTATTTTACCGCAGGCCCTGCGATTATCCATTCCCGCCTGGTCCAATGAATATTCAATTGTACTCAAAGATTCAGCCGTTGCGTATGCACTGGGTGTAATGGAGATGATGGCTCGCGCCCACTTTGTTGCCTCCCGAACGTATGAACATTTTCCACTCTACTTTACAGCGGGGGTCATGTTTTTGATTTTAACCTATCTGGGAACCAAAGGACTGAGAATCCTGGAAAATAAGGTCAGTATTCCCGGGTATACGAGATAAGAAGGATTGATAAGGATGATGCAAAATTCTGTCCTGAGAGTTGAGGGCATGACAAAACGATATGGACAGAAGGAGGTTCTCAAGAGTGCCTCTCTCGCCGTCAACGAGGGTGAACTGAAAATCCTCATCGGGCCCTCTGGAGGAGGCAAGAGTACGCTGCTTCAATGCATTAATTTTCTTGTAACCCCGGATGCCGGTCGCGTCTGGTTGAAGGGGGAAGAGATTATCAGGACTCATAAACGGGCTCTGTATGCATATCGTCAAAAGGTAGGAATGATATTTCAGGACTTTAATCTGTTTGATCATCTGACGGCATTGAACAATGTTACAATCGGCCTGGTTCGGGTCAAGGGGATGAGTAAGAAGGAAGCATACGATAAAGCGGTATACGAACTGGAACGGGTCGGCCTGAAGGATCACATCAATAAATATCCCGCTCAGCTGTCGGGAGGACAGAAACAGCGAGTGTCCATTGCCCGGGCTCTTGCAATGGACCCCGAGGTCATGCTGCTCGATGAACCGACCTCCGCGCTCGATCCCGAGCTGATTTCCGAGGTTCTTTCCGTCATCGAAAATTTAAGGGCAAACGGTATGACCATGGTGATGTCGACACATCATATGGGATTTGCCCGGGAAGTTGCGGATGAGATTGTTTTTCTTGAGGAAGGTTCTATCCTGGAAACGGGGAAGCCCGATAAGATTTTTCTGCAGGCTGAATGCGAACGGACAAGAGCGTTTTGTTCTAAAATTCTCGAACTGTATGGAACGTGATTCATGGAAGAATTGTTTTTTATACAACATGATGTCATGCCGGCACTGTGGCGAGGATTACTTGTCAGTATTCAGCTGATTATTCCATCGGCAATCTGCGGACTGATTATAGGAATCGGCATTGGTGTCTCCCGGGTATTCGGCAATGCCGCTCTCAGAAGAATTGCGAATACCTATGTTGCGATCTTCCGGGGATTTCCCCTTGTGGTGCAGCTTTTTATCTGGTATTTCGGGCTTCCCCATCTCGGCATCTATCTGAGCCCGTTTCTGGCGTCGGTTTTCGGTTTTTCCCTTTGCAGCGGTGCCTATCATTCGGAATACGTGAGAGGCGCACTTCTTTCGATTAAGCAGGGGCAGTTGCTGGCGGCCCAATCGCTCGGCTTTTCAAAGGTGAAGATGATCGTCTCGGTTGTCCTTCCCCAGGCATTCCGACGGGCGCTGCCGGGTTGCGGCAACGAAATTATTTATCTGATCAAATACTCCTCACTGGCCTATATGATTACCTGCATCGAACTGACGGGAGAAGGAAAAATCATTGCGTCAGAGACATTTAAATATACGGAAATATTTCTTATTATAGGCATTGTGTATCTTCTTTTAACTTCGGTGGCGAGCTGGATCCTCCACCGGATTGAAAATTATCTCCGCCTTCCCGGTTTCGATCACTATGCACTGTGATCGGATTGTAGTA
>CAZCGI010000202.1:0-4057 GCA_964498145.1 uncultured Syntrophaceae bacterium | reverse complement strand
CTTCTCGCGGTTGCATCAATTGCCGGCGCCGCCGGATCATTATTTTTCGGCACCGTAATAATTCGAATCCTTCGATTCAATCGGAACAAGAAAGAAGTTCGTATTACTTACAAATGATCGAGGAGACCCTCACCGTGAAAACTGCTCCCGTGACCGGGATATATATGGACGGGATTGAGTTTCTTCAATTTTCTGATGGTCCGCCTCATCTGCCGCGGATTGGCATAAATTGACGGAAGAACGACCTTGCCCTTTTTGTGGCTTCCCAAGAGCGTGTCTCCGGTAATCAAGCTTCGAGTTGGACGGTGAAAATAACAACAACTGTCCCAGGAATGGCCGGGGGTATGGATGGCTATCCAGTTCGGGAACCCCGGCAGCGCGTCGTTGTCTTTGAGATAATAATCGGGGGACAGATAACGATCTTCCCTTTGTGACGGCGTTTTCACCAATCGTGCCGGCCGAGTTCTGTACTTTCGCCGACGGAACGGATTGAGGTACATCCGCCACATCCTGGGTCTGATTGATTCTTCCACTGCCGTTACAGGGCGGTAAAAAACACCGAGCGGATTGTGCCACAGCTTTCTTACCAGTGAATGAGACGCATACGGCAACCCGACATTCGCTCCGCACTCCCGCGCCAGGGCATGAATGCCGCCACTGTGGTCATAATCGTCATGAGTACAGATGACAAGACGTACCTTGTCCTCTCGCTCACCGATTACATCCCGAACGTAACCGATAACATATTTTTCACCGCGAAGCGCCACATCAACGACAAAAAAACCATCGTCTTCCTCTATGACATAGCTGTTCGCAAGGCGTCCTTCGACCGGGTAAATCTTCATCGTCCGGTAACTTAATCACTGCCGTCAGTATCGTAAAATTACAATCTTCACCATAGACTCCCGGCATGAAATATGGTTATCGCAGATATCCGGGGAGATCGCTCTCTTCACGTCCCTGAAAACTGCAGAGGATAGGACAGGTCTTGCACGGACCCTTTGCCGCGGGCAGTGGCGGTTCGCCTTTGACGGTTTCAACGAAATTCATGCATTTATTCACATCATCGTCGCCGCCCTCGATAATCAGCGTCACCGAACCTTCCGCCCCCCCGTATCCCCCGGAGGCAAAATGGACCGCACGAACACCGAACAGACTGTTAAGGGCCTGAATCTCCGTCACCACCTTTCCATCGGTCACACAGGCTAGACCGACTTTTGCTCCGATACTTCTATCGATGGCAAGGCGTCCGCCGAACTTCGCTGCCAGTTCTACCGATGGAACCAATTTTTCCAAACCCACGGGATATAGAACCTTCACGCCCTGGGCTTTCATAGCCATGTAGAACTGCCCCATGGTTCCTCCAACGGGACTTGCCATCACGACGCCGACATTACCCTTGTGATCGATGGCATTTCCACCTTTCAGCACTACGTCGTTCGGTCCCAGCTTTCCGATGAGTTCGGCGGGATCGACACTTAGAACTTCGTCCTTGTAAAATGTGATGGGCTGTATCCGTATTCCCTGATCCAATGCACAGAGGATCCCCTTTATAACCTGTCCTGCAACATACTTTTGCTTTTCCAGAGAATCCGACAACAATTCCTCGGCGATATAGCCATTTGTCGCCCCCCGGGCGATAACAAGATACCCTTCTTTTTTAGCCCTCATGACCTCGGGCATCGCGGCCACTGCCTTGGCGATGAGTCGTTTTGACTCCGCCGGTGTCAGCGTGAATAATGCCTGCATAGCATACCTCCTTTTGTCATATAACCCTGTTTATGTTTCAATAAGGACACATAACGACTGTTTCTCGGCAACAATGGAAGGAAGCAACGGGTGAGCTGTGACCATTCCCTACTCTGCATCATTGTACAGACTTGAACCTAATGTAACCGCTTGAAATTATGGATGCCGCCGTACATCCTGTCAAGGAAAAAATAGTCGATTACTTTTGATTTCTCCCAGACGGAAAGGCCTTTGATGCCAACGATACAATTTTCCCCCTGACGGAACCACAGTATTATTCCACCTTGCCGCTTTTGAAGGTCCAATCATTTCGGTTGACTTTCTCCGATAAAAAGCGTTAGCAATTTTACCATAAACACAGACACGTGAAAGGTGCATTATGAGCTTGGAATTAATGAACGCCACACAGGCCATCCTCGAAGAGGTTGAGAACAAAAGTGGCAAGAAAATAAAATGCTTAGAGAAAAAGGATCTCTCCATGTCAGCTCAGTTCAGACTGGCGGGCAAACAATCGCCGGAACATCTGCTTCTCTATAAGCCCGATCACAGCAAGCTGATCAATTACATTATCGCCAACCAGTGCGGCCACATCCTGAGAATCCTGGATGCGCCTGAAGATAAACGATTTTTTCCCGTTGCAAACAAAAAGACGATGATGTGTTACGTGATGGAAACGGAAGATGAAATAAACAGACTGAAAGCCGTCTTTGGAGATAAGATAAAACAGATGATCGTCATGTGGTACCAGGGCGTCGTGTTTCAGATTACAAAAATGCCGCCGGACCTCCAGATCGATAAATGGATTTACGATACTTACCATGAATTAAGACCGATCCAGATGAAATCGATTCAGCATCAATTACAAAATGCAAACCAGGGTTTGTCGGAAGACTTGAGGAAAATTGTGCCTTTCAAAATCTATAATATTTCCAACATAATGAACTACGCTTTCTTCAAGGTTCTGGAAAATCATTTTCATCTCGATTTTGTCCGTGCCTATCATCGAACAATCTTTCTTTTCGAGGGAAGCGCCCTCGCCCGGATAACGGAACAGGAACACATAAACAATCACGAAGGTGATGTTGCGATGATCAATCGATGGGCTGACAAACTGGAAATCAAAACCTGGTTTGAATGGAAACATATTGATGATATGCCCGGAGATTATATATACTGATCTCACAACTCCCGTAAAGGCGGTCTTTCATGGAAGCATTGATGGAAACGATTCGAAGACGCTTTTCATCCAGAACATACAGCGATCGTCCTGTGGAACAGCATGTCAAAGCCAAACTCCTTGATTTTATTAATGGTAACATCGGCACTCTTTTCGGCAACACCGTGCGGTTTCATCTGATTGACCTCACTGAGGCTGAAAAAAATGAGCTGAAATCACTCGGCACATACGGAGTTATCAAGAAAGCCCGGCTTTTCATTGCCGGAACGGTCACGCGTGGTCATCACGCAATGGAAGATTACGGATACTGTATGGAAAAAAATATTCTCCTTGCAACGGCACTGGGACTCGGCACCTGCTGGCTCGGCGGGACATTTAACAAAACCGGTTTTGCCGAAAGAATCGGAGTGAGCCCCGACGAGGTTCTCCCCGCTGTGACGCCGGTAGGCTACCCGGCGGCAAAAAAATCCTTGACTGATCAGATCTTCAGATTTGCAGCCCGTTCACATAAAAGAAAGCCCTGGTCTGAACTCTTCTTTCATGGAAA
This sequence comes from uncultured Syntrophaceae bacterium, assembly GCA_964498145.1. Classification (GTDB taxonomy): domain Bacteria; phylum Desulfobacterota; class Syntrophia; order Syntrophales; family UBA6807; genus DSDU01. The sequence goes on along the minus strand of CAZCGI010000202.1, from coordinate 584 downwards.
CCTGCAGACACCGCTTGACCCGGCTGGAGCGGAATCATTTGCAGATGTTCTTGAATGTGTGCGACTTGCCCCGTCCGCTTCGAACAAACAACCATGGAGAATCGTCAAGGAATCCGGCAGCACCACCTTTCACTTCTATCTGGAGAGAACAAAGGGTTATGACACGGATTCTCACGATGTCCGCCTTCAGAACATCGACATGGGCATCGCACTCTGTCATTTTGAACTTGTCGCACGAGAACTTCGGTTAGAAGGAATCTGGAAGGAAGAGAAAGCGGACCGCAATATCGGCCCGTGGGAATATATCATAACCTGGACAGAAAAATCCTAACGGAGAGGGAAGATGATTTTAAAGCAAATCCAGGTCGGTCATATGATGGTTTTTGCTTACATCATCGGAGACAGGGAACGTGGCGAATGCCTGGTTGTCGATCCCGGAGCAAATGTTGACGGTCTTATTGCCGAGGCAGAGCGAAACAAACTTACCATAAAATATATCGTCAACACCCACGGTCATGTCGATCACATCGCCGGTAATGCCGAATTAAAAGAACAAACCGGCGCCCAGATAATAATCCACGAAA
>CAZCGI010000201.1:0-4064 GCA_964498145.1 uncultured Syntrophaceae bacterium | reverse complement strand
GGGTCATTCCCGCGAAGGGTTCATCGAGAATAAGGATTTTCGGCTCCAGCGCAAGAGCACGACCGAGTTCCACCCGCTTTCGCAAGCCGTAAGGTAGCGACCCAACAAGCTGATTGCGAATCGGCTGTATTTCGAGAAAATCAATTAGTTCTTCCAGTATGTGGCGATGACGGACCTCCTCCTTTCTCACAGAAGGAGCAAACAGAGAAGCCAGGCCGAATCCGTACCGGCAATGGATATGTCGCGCCAAGAGCATGTTTGATAGAACGGTCATCCCGGGGAATAATTCAATATTCTGAAATGTTCTCCCGATGCCGCACTTGATGAGATCATGTGTCGGCACATTTGTGATATCTTCACCGTTGAAATAGATTTTACCGTGCTGCGGTCTGTAGTAACCGGTGATACAATTGAGCAGACTCGTTTTCCCTGCACCGTTCGGCCCAATGACGGCGAACAGTTCGCCGGTCTTAACCGACATGGTAATATCACTGACCGCCGTAACACCACCGAAATTGAGCGTCAGATTGACGATCTCAAGCTCAGCCCGTTTTTCTTTCTGCTGTTCAGCACTAAATATGCTTGGACGACCCCGATATGCTTTCATGAATCACCATTTCATCGCGATAGTAATTTTATTTCTCCCATACCCGGAACAAAGAAGTTTGTCAGAGGGAGAAATCGACCGTCTTCATGGACACGAACGATTCGTGACGTGAATGATGCTTCATGATTGTCTTTCGTATAGGTAATATTGGGGACCAGTCCACCGAATGGCTCATTCGAAAATGATTCCATTGCCGAATTGATAGTATCTCTCGTTATTTTACCGAATTTTTCTTTTGCACGTTGGAACGCCCGCTCCATAATCATGGCAACGACAACACCCTCCCAGTATGATGTATCGAAGCCATCAACGGTTTTATACCGTGTCCATAATTCTTTCATAACGGAAATTCCTTCGGATTGATCCGATGGAACACCCCCGGAGAACTGAATAATAAGACGATCTTTTATCAACCCCGTTCCCATCTTGAAGAAGTCAGGATCGGTGGATGTCCAGGTACCGAAAAATGGCGGTGTGTAGTTGATACGGTCGGCACACTTAAACGTGGTAATGATGGCTGCCGGAAGCATCTGCATGAAAATATATTCCGCTCCGCTTTTCCTCAATCGCAGCAATTCCGTCGTTAAGTCCACTGTTTTCGCAGGGAATTCTTCAATGGCTACAATGTCGATATTATGTTTTTGTGCATATTCCTTGCTTGGTTTGTGAATTGAACGGCCATAGGCATTGTTGTACGTCAAAAGCCCTACTTTTGGCGGTTCTTTGCCTTTATGAATTGTACGAATGTATTCCAGAATGGCATAGCAGTCTAATCGATAACTGCCGAAGGGGAGATAAAAATAATCGATGGGCGCTTCGAGAATTTCCCAGCTCGTTGAGTAATTGATGGTGGGAATCTTATACCGCTGTATAATCGGCTTAGCGGCGAGACCCTCGCCGGCGCTCCACGTGGCGATCATGTCGACCCGATCGCGAACGGCAAATTTCCTGACTGCCGCTATCGCTTCAGGCACTTTATATCCCGTATCGACAAGGATTAATTCTACTTTATCTCCGGCTATTCCTCCTTTGACGTCATTCACATAGTTGAAATAATCCTGAGTACCCTTGGCATGGTACTGACCGAACGTCGATGCGGGACCGGTCAGGTTTATGGCTGCCCCGACTTTAATCGTTCGTGCAGCCGAGTTCTCCGCCGACACCATAAGTGCAGCAACGGTCATCACCATCAGAACTGCGACCCAGCGAAATGTTGTTCTGTACATTTTTCTGTCCTCCCCGGATAATAAAAAAAGGCCGTAGATTCCTCCACGGCCTTTCAAGATAAAAAAAACCGTGAGCAGATAATCGGTCCGCCCACGGCTCGCTTACATTGTCAGGTTACGAGCTCAGCAGGCAGACCTCCCTAAAAAAGCTAAAGAAAGCAAAAAATCTACCTGCATATTCAAACCTGTTATTCTTCATTTGATTCTCCATTCCCTCTCTAAATAAACAAGAGAAAGATAAATGTCAACGAAAAAAATGATATCTTTCTATTTTAAATACTTAAGAAACTTCGAGTCGGGACTGATCACCAGTGTTGAATCTGTTTTGAGGGTCTTTTTATACGCCTCAAGGCTTCTGACAAACTCAAAAAATTCGAGATCCTTACCATATGCCCCAGCGTATATTTTTATCGACTTGGCATCGCCTTCCCCCTTGATCTGCTCGGCTTCCTTATTTGCGGTGGCAAGAATGATCGAACGTTCCATATCGGCTTTTGCGGTTATCTTCTGTGACTCTTCGGTACCTTCCGAACGGTACTGTTTCGCCTGACGCTCTCTCTCCGCCTTCATCCTTCCGAAAACGTGTTTTTCGTTTTGTTCAGGTAGATCTGCCCGTTTAATCCTTACGTCAATGACGTCGATGCCGTATTCTTTTGCCCGATCGCTCGATTTTTTCGTTACGATTGCCATAATTTCGTTGCGTGTTGTCGATACAATATCGGTCAGATCATGCTGACCCAGTTCCACCCGCAACTGGGCGTAAACGATATCATCAAGCCGTGACTGCGCCCCCAGTTCATTCTTAACGGTCTTGAAGAAGGTCAGGGGATCGATAATTTTCCATTTCGTATAATTATCAACGACGAGGTTCTTCTTGTCTTTTGTGAGAATCTCCGTCGGAGCGGCATCGTAGAGCAATATTCGATTTTCAAAATATTCGACCTGCTGAATAACTGGAAGTTTGTAATGAAGCCCCGGACCATTTATCCCCTCAAGTGGCTTTCCGAGTTCTATGACAATTGCCTGTTGTGTCTGATCCACGATAAATAGTGACTGAGCTGCTATCAGCGCAATAACAAAGACTACGATCAGCCCTAAGATTCCTTTGTTTTTCATCCTTTCCTCCACGATATAAAAAAAGGGACTGCTGTATTATTTTACGACTTCTTGTGTTTTCTTATCCAGCGGCAAATACGGCAGTATGTTGCGACTGATTTTATCATCAAGTATTATCTTGTTTACCGGAGGCAGTATTTCCTCCATTGTTTCTATATACAGCCGCTTCTTGGTAACATCCCGTGCCACTCGGTACTCGGAAAGCATCTGGAGAAAGCGGCTGGTATCTCCCTGTGCCTGAATAATCTTTGATTCACGATATGCAATGGCATCGTTAACAATCTGCGCAGCCTTTCCCTTTGCCTTGGGCAGTATTTCATTCCGGTAGCCATGGGCTTCGTTTATCATTTTTGACTTGTCCTCTTTGGCGCTGGCGACATCCTTGAATGCTGCCATGACCTGCTCCGGTGGATGGACATCCTGCAGCTGTACCGCGACGACATGGATACCCGCTTCGTACCCGTCCAGTATTGACTGGAGGATATTCTTGGTATCCTGCTGGATCTTGAACTTTCCGATGGTAAGGATGTCGTCAATATCATTCTTACCAACGGTCTCTCTCATGGCTGCCTCAGCGGCATCCTTAACGGTTTTCGCCTGGTCCACAACGTTGAAGAGATACTGTACCGGATCTTTGATTTTATATTGAACAATGAATGTGAGATTTACAATGTTCTCTGCTTTTGTCAGCATCAGGCTTTCACTGGGAATCGCCTGGTTTCGCCCCACCTGTCGTTCACCGATTGTCCTGAACCCGATCTCAATTCTTCTTACCTGTGTTACCCTCGGTTTGGTAACCGTTTCTATCGGAATAGGAATGTGGTAGTGAATCCCCGACATAGTAGTTCGTACAGCTTCCCCGAAACGTTTGACCACTCCGAGTTCATCAGGTTTGACAATGTAGATTCCCGATGCAAGCCATAGAATAACGGCAATCCCGATTATTACAGGGATCAAACCGTGCTTCCCAAGTCCCGGAATGGCGGTAATGGGTATCGCCTTTTTAATCTGTTCAAACATGTCTTTCAGATCCGGTGGCTGCTTTTTACCCCACGGATTTCCCTCGTCATCGTGCCAGGCCATCTAAATAACTCCTGCATAAAGATAAAAGTAAA
>CAZCGI010000200.1:0-4074 GCA_964498145.1 uncultured Syntrophaceae bacterium | reverse complement strand
AGGTAATGACAGAGGCACTCTGGATCTGATGCTTGAGAGAATCAAATATCGGGGTCCTGATGAAACATGGAAACACGAAAACGATACCATACAAATCGGATGCAACGAACTCAATGTTGGCGGAAACAGCCAGAACGGTTCCCACTTCGCATCGGACGGAGCTCAAGCGGTCGCATTGGATGGACGTGTTTACAACCGAAACATGGAAACAGAAGGCGATGCCTCCGCGATCCTTTCTCTCTATAAACAATATGGAATCGACTTCGCCGCCAAGGTGGACGGCGACTTTTCCTGTGCTATCGCCGACGGCAATCAGCTCATTCTCGCCCGAGACTGGGCGGGCATCAAACCGCTGTATTACGGACACGACCGTTATGGCAATTTATGTTTCGCATCAGAGGCCAAGGTCTTCGTCGATATCAGCAATAACGTGCGGGAATTTCCTCCGGGCTATGTCTATTCCCGGGAACTGGGCTTCAGGAAATATACTAACGAAGCCGTCGAAACGCCGGAATTCGAAAATTATGAACAGGCCAAGAAAATCGTCAAAGAACTTCTCATGGAAGCGACGGAAAAACGCATGAAAGATAATGCGGTTACGGGAGTTCTTTTGAGTGGAGGTCTGGACAGCAGCCTGATCGCCTGGATGGCCCACGAGATAAAGCCGGATATCGAATGTTTTACCGTGAGCATGGAGGAAGGTCAGGACCTTCCTCTGGCAAAAGATGTAACTGACTATCTCGGTATCAAACACCACATCCTGATGTTCGGTGAAAAGGAAATTAATGAAATACTGCCCAAAGCAATCCACCACCAGGAAATGTATGAAGAAAGTTGTGTCCATGGGGCAATCGCTAACTTTCTCGCAGGTCGGTTCATCAAAGGCAAGGCAAGCTGCGTTCTCACCGGTGAAGGAGCAGACGAATTCTTTGCCGGATATGACGGCCAGTACAAACAGGGACGCAATCCCGAAGAGCTTGCTAATATCATTGATAGTCTCATCAACATCGCCCATAACACGGCGCTGCAGCGGCTGGACAGGCTGAATGCCGCCAATTCGTATGAAAGTCGTACACCCTTTCTTGATGCCAGAGTCATGGACTTTGCATTGAAGATCCCCCTGGAACACAAGATTGTCGGTAAAGAACAGACCGGAAAATGGGTGGTACGACAGGCATTTGAGGGCTGTCTGCCTGAACACATCATCTACCAGACCAAACGATTCTTTGCCCAGGGTTCAGGTGTGGCATATATCATGCGCCAACAGGCGGAGAAAGTAATATCTGAAAGCGAACTGAAGGCATTCAACAGCGTGGAAGAAAATCCCCTGCTTGCTTCGGTGGAAGAGTTGTACTATTACAGAATCTTCAAGGAAACCCTGCCCCACCCGACCTTCGATCGTCTCGTAGGTCGCTGGGACCCGATGCGACCGGCGTTTTTCCCCGAATGGACATACCCTACATACTGAAGAGAAGGCTGCGCCGAACGAACGGTGCAGCCTTTTTATTTCGGCCACAACAGTAACGTCTATTGCGGATTCTCCGTAACATCGATTACGTTTTCTCTATACTCTGCATAAAGCATCCGGGGTACGCACAGCCATCACCTCTCTGTGGCTTTTGAGTCTTTATTTCTTTTTTCCGAAAATAATATTTTTAAAGACAAAATAGACGACGATGAAAATAAGCACGATATATGCGCTGAAGCGGATCTTGAAAGCCATTTCCATATCGGGAGGAAGCAGAAAATGCCACAGGCCACTGACTGCCAGAATAACTGCGAGTACATATGCAATCTTATAGAGACTTCCCATACAATCCCTCTCTTTTGTATTTAGATTTATGCGTTTCGTATAATATTTGAATGGAAATGATACCCTATTGTTCCCCCAAAATGGAAACTCGAATAACAACATTTGTTTGTATTATACACAGAAAGAGAAGCTCCGACATAAAACCTGAGTACTATCTTCTAAGTACACTGATTTACAGATAATATCAACACAGTAAACTGTCAATGTAAATGATGATGACAATTAATGATACCCTTAAACAAACACCATTAAACAGCGGAAAAATATTTTCAATGAGATTATCATACATCATCAATTTTGAGGAGTTACTGACAATCTACCCGAATGCCGTTGAAAGTTCCTTGTTAATCGGTAAATCGACAAAAGGGGGAATAGATTTTTGTCAAAAGGCAAGATACCACATTACATACCGTATGTAATCATCAGCAATATCATCCCCTTTGTCCAGTTAAAATCCTCTTGACACACAAAAAAACTCTTCTTATACTCCACTATAAAGCAGCAATGTCATATCAACCAATTTCTTCTGACCACGCAGTAATTCTTACATAAACACAATACCGGAGTGAAGACAGTCAGGTTTCATTCTTTGTATGACTTTTAATGTATATCATGAGTATGAAGTGCAAAAAAACAATAATGATAAGTTGTTTAATTCTTGTGATATTCGGGATCATTGCATGCGCGGCGGGAGATCTGGAAGTTAAGCCTATTGCCATATCAGAAAATCCGAAAGAGCAGGTGGCACGTCTGGGCAATGAGTTGACCCATGCCAGGCAGAATAAGGTTAACGTGCTGTCACCAACCTGGTTTATTAAGGCAGAACAATCATATAGTGACGCGAAGCAATCTCTGGCAAGTGGAGGTGAAATTGCCCGAATTATGGAAAATGTTTCTCTTGGAGACGCTCAGCTTAAGAAGGCTCGAGAAAAAGCAGAGATTTCCCGGACAACCCTGCCGGATGTCATTAAGGCACGGGATCTTGCCCGTGATGCCGGGGCGACGAATCTCCTTGATCCGTATATAAATGCCGAGGCGCAGTTCTTGGAGTTGACTGAAGCGATCGAGAACGACAAAGTGTCGTGGGCGGAGAATAACAAGGACAAAGTTATAAAAACGTTTCGCGATCTCGAGCTGAAAGCAATCAAATCAAATACGATTGGAAAAGTCCGGGATCTTATCGCACAGGCCGAGAGAGAAGAAGCCGATGAATGGGTTCCTGCGACATTGCAGACGGTAAAGAAAAAATACAAAGAAACGGAAGAATATATTTCACAACACCGATATGAAAAGGAGGAAATGCATCAAAAGGCAAATGATGCCCTTTTTCAGGCGCAGCGTCTTAATCAACTGAATAAGCAAAGCGCAAAAATCGAATCCATGACTCCCGAACAAACATCGCTCTGGGTAGAAGGCATCATGCATGGCATAACCAAGAAACTGGCAGCGCCGGATATGCGGAATGAAACTTTTGATACACAGCATGAAAATATTATCCAGTCGATCTCTGCACTCAAGAACGATCATCAGTTCATGGTTGATAAAGTTAAAACACAGCAGGATGAAATGGATAGAATGCGAGATACAATCGCTTCGTTGGAAGGTAAAACCCTTAAAGAACAGTCTGAAAAAGAGCGTCTTGAAGCAGAAAAGCGGTTTCAGGCGCTCTATCTTGAGGTACACGATTTATTCAGGCCAGAAGAGGCAGAGGTTTACAAACAGGCCAGTCAGCTGATTATCCGAATGCGGGGTATTCATTTCCCCGTCGGAAGTTATGTGCTCATGCCCGATAATTATGATCTTTTGAGCAAAGTGCAGAGGGCGATTCGAATATTCGGTGAACCCAAGGTGATCATTGAGGGGCATACTGACAGTACGGGCTCGGATGCCGTGAATGAACGGCTGTCCCAGCAACGGGCGGATTCGGTGCGACAGTACTTCGTTGCAAACGAGCTGCTTCCGCCAAATAAGATCACGAGCGTCGGTTACGGTTCCACAAGACCCTTGGCGTCTAACAAGACCGAAGAAGGACGTGCAGTAAACCGCCGAATAGACGTTATCGTTATACCGGAACGTTGATGTATGTTCGACAATACCAGTACATATTGCTGGCTGCTATAGGTTAACACATCAAACTTTAATAGAAATAAAGGGGTTACGAATTTTTCGTAACCCCTTTATTTTCCTGGCACGCCCAGAAGGATTCGAACCTTCGACCTTCGGATTCGTAGGCAGAACCTTTTGAGTTTCCTAACTCCTCA
>CAZCGI010000199.1:0-4074 GCA_964498145.1 uncultured Syntrophaceae bacterium | reverse complement strand
GCCGGGATTTGAAAGAGTGCGGAACATGGCTCGGCATAACAAAAACCGGACGGATCGCCACGCTGACTAATTACAGGGCCCCAGCTTCCATGAGAGATGATGCTCCGACCCGGGGGAAACTGGTGAGTAACTATCTGTTGAGCAGAAAGAATCCGGAAACGTACTTTGATGATATGCGGTTTAAAGCTCATGAGTACAATGGATTTAATCTCCTTTTCGGATATGTGTCCGAGCTGTACTATTTTTCGAACAAAGATCATGGGTTCTGTCGGAAAGTGACCCCCGGTCTGTACGGATTAAGCAATCATCTTTTTGATACGCCGTGGCCGAAAGTAGAACGAGGTAAAAAGCTGCTGAGTGATGCCGTTACCAGGGGAAATTCGGTTACATCGGCAAGTATTTTTGAAATACTTGCCGATACGTATCAGCCGGATGATTCGCTTCTCCCCGATACGGGAGTAGGTCTGAGATGGGAACGCATCCTTGCTCCCATCTTTGTCCAAAGCCCCATCTATGGGACCCAATTTTCCACGGTCATCATGGTCGATAGAAAGAACCGGGTTTCATTTACCGAGAGAGCTTTTCAGTCAAGTCCCGATCAATACACGGAAAGAACGTTTGAGTTTGCCCTCACAAATGTTGCTGGAAGCTGAGAATACATATCTGCTTGGGTATGGGCACAGTTAAGAGAATCGCAATCGAAGACACCATGTGGGCGGATGAGCGCGGATGGGGATTGAACCCGTTCGAAGCCTGTCAATTCATCCCGGATGGCCCCTGTGATGTTCATGTCGTCTCAATGAAACCGGGCGCTGTTCGGGGCAACCACTACCATACCAATGGAAACGAATGGATGCTTATATGCGGCGGTCCAGCCCGCTTTCTCTCAAGATCGATTAACGAAGATACAGTACAGGTTATGATGGCTGATGAACGGATGCCGCTTTTGATTGAAATACCTGCCCATGTCGAACATGCCGTCAGGAATGAATCAACTGAGGATATCTATCTGGTCGTGTTCAGTGATGTGCCGGCACCCGAAACCGTTAGCTGCCGATCCCTTTTTGAGTAAACGTCCCGGAGGTTATTTACTAATGGCAAAACGAGATTATCCTGAGGTGCCGCATGTCGGCGTCGGTGCTGTTGTCATCAAAGACGGCAAAGTATTGCTTATCCGGCGGGGAATCCCGCCCAGTGAAGGATTGTGGGCCATTCCCGGCGGGCATGTGGAACTGGGAGAGACGCTTCAGGAAACGGCGGAACGGGAGATTGTGGAGGAAACAGGCGTTATTGTCACGGCACGCAACCCGATTTATGCCTTCGATCTTATCGAACGTGACGATGCCGGACGAATCCGCTTTCACTATATTGTCGTTGATGTTGCGGCCGATTATGTCAGCGGTGAGCCCCGTGGTGCCGACGATGCACTGGAAGCTCGCTGGCTGTCGTGGGAAGACATGAAGAAACTTCCCGTGTCTCAGAATACGATTAAACTCCTGAAAGCGATTAAATTTGCTTCATGAGATTCAGGCAATCGTGAAGCTCTATTGATTACCGTTATGCCTCGGGACGAATCGGTATGATGTGATTCCCTTCATCTTCAGGAAATATACTGCGAGCTGATTTCTTCAAATACAAGTCCACCCAGAAGTACTGTCAGGTGACATCTTGTCATAATGATTATTAGTGTTCCATGAATCGAACAGTGAGCGCATTACCCGCAACTTGTTGCGGGAGCTTCAATCTGCCTTGACAGAAAGGCGAAAATATTGTTTATTATAGAAATATACGTGTTCCAATAGTTAGAGTACTAATGAAGCCGGCCGCGTCCGATCATCCCCAAATGGCACGCAAAAGATATAGTTACGGCAGATGATTCATTTCTTGCTCCTGATCTCATCCTTAACATTTCGCATTCAGCCATTCCACAGTGCAATAACAGTACGTTGTTATATGATTATTAATGCAAAGGAGGTCTCTTTATGAAGGGTAAGAAACTTCAATTACTCAGTTTTGTCGTTGTTTTTATAGCATTTCTTGCTTTTTCGGTCGTTTTGGTTGGACAAGCCGTTGCTGCGAAGGAAGCGATCCGCTTTGCCGATCTGAGTTGGGACAGTGTCCAGGTCCACAATAGAATAGCCGGCTTTATCATCAAACACGGATATGATTACGATGTTGAGTATTTACCTGGTGAAACGATTCCCTTGGTAACCGGCATTCAACGAGGAGATTTGGATGTTGATATGGAGTCCTGGACAGAGAATATTCAGGAAATTTATGACAAAGGAATCAAAGCAGGTACCATGTTTGATCTGGGACCCAATTATCCAGACAGCTGGCAGGGATGGCTTGTGCCGACCTTTGTCATTAAGGGAGATGAAAAACGGCGTATCAAACCCATTGCTCCCGGACTGAAGTCGGTCTTTGACTTGCCAAAGTACTGGAAAGTATTCCAGGATCCCGAAAATCCGGAAAAGGGGCGTTTCTTTAATTCAATCCCGGGCTGGAAGGTAACGGAGATCAATTCAACAAAGCTTAAGGCGTACGGTCTTGATAAATATTATACCGACTTCATTCCCGGTTCCGATGCCGCCCTGGCCGGTTCCATGGCAGCGGCAGTTAAGCGGGGGAAGCCGTGGGTTGGCTATTACTGGGCACCAACGTGGATTCTGGGTAAACTCGATATGACTGCCTTGGAAGAACCCCCCTATGATGAAGAAATATGGAATTCTACAAAAAAATGTGCCTTCAAGTCGGTGCAGGTAAATATCCTGGTTAACTCAAAACTTCCTGAACGAGCCCCCGAAGTTATTGAATTCCTCAAGAAATATGAAACAACGACCGCACTGAATAACGAGTTTCTTGCCTATATGCAGGATACAAAGGGTTCTTCGGAAGATGGAGCCCGGTGGTTTCTGAAAAACAAGCAAAGCCTCTGGACACAATGGGTACCCGCAGATGTGGCAGAGAAGGTGAAAAAGGCACTGAAATAATCGGCGTAGCGGGTTCAAAGAAAACAATTTAATAAATCGTGACAAAGAAGGTGCCACTCGCATTTACTTTTTGGTGACGAGTGAGGTTTTTTATTCATTCAGATGAGTGTGCGTCGTGACTCACAAGTATTTTCAAGCACAGTATCATATTATATGCTGTAATATCGGGATGTTGTGTAAATATGCGTTTTTCCGAGCTTGACGCAGGGAGTAAAATATGCTTAGAGGAACCGTTCACCTGAAAATATTCTATCTATAAGTAACTAGATGTGAAATAATGCGAGGTGTTATTGCTTCAAGTGAATCTTCTATCCACATGGTATTGAAAACCTTTTTCTGACCGATTGGTGCATCCTGCCTATCTATGAGAAAGATGTAAATCCATAATGAAAAGTCAAATTAGGTAAACTGAAACATTCTTTTTAAAATCATCAATATGAGGAGGTACAATATGAAGAGTTTTACGAGGCAGGCATTAGCCATCGTGGTGGTGCTTTGCGTAGCGCTGTGTTTATCTTTTCCATTCAGTGCATGTGCCGGCAAGGGAACAATTCGATTCGCAGATTTGAGCTGGGACAGTGCTCAAGTTCATAACCGGATTGCCGCTTTCATCGTTGAACACGGCTACGGATATAATGTTGGCTATATATCCGGTGATACGATCATGTTGTTAACAGGGCTCATTAACGGTGATATTGATGTTGATATGGAGTCGTGGACTGAAAATGTTCAGGAAGTCTATGACAAGGGTATCAAGTCCGGTAATATGATCGATTTGGGAAGTAACTTCCCCGATAACTGGCAGGGATGGCTCGTTCCCACCTTTATGATCAAGGGAGATAAAAAACGTGATATCAAACCCATGGCACCGGATTTAAAATCGGTATTTGACCTGGCGAAGTACTGGAAGTTATTCAAGGATCCTGAGGATCCAACCAAGGGCAGATTCTATAACTCCCGCCCGGGATGGGGCTGTACAAAGGTCAATTCTGAGAAACTCAAGACCTACGGGCTGGATAAGACCTTCAACGATTTCATTACCGGTTCCGATGCCGCTCTGGCCGGTTCGATGGCAGCTGCC
>CAZCGI010000198.1:0-4093 GCA_964498145.1 uncultured Syntrophaceae bacterium | reverse complement strand
GAAAATATATATGAGCCGGTCGTCCCCAGGTTGACAACAATATTAAATCCGCATAATACTTCAAGAGTATGATAATTTTCGTATTTACCTTTCAGGATCGCTCCGACAATGAATGCTGAGATAAATATAATCGGCAGATAGCCATAAAGTACACGATGATTGATGCCTGCACTCACCGAGAGGAACAGGGCGATCCACGCACCGATTGAAACTGCGGCATAGAGATATGCGCCGTTTTTCTTACCGAATCGGACAAGGAGATTTCTCTTTGCTGCTGCCGAATCGCCTGGATAGTCGAAAAACTCGTTGAGCAGGATAACATTGAATATAGTCATTCCTATTGGTACCGAGATCCAGTGAATGATCGGGTTTACATGTCCTGTCTGAATATAATAAGCGGAAGCGACGGGAAGCCAGCCATAGCAGAATCCTATGACGAGTTCACCGATTCCTTTTTCCACGAGTCGAATCGGTTTCGTCGAATAAAAGAATCCTCCGAAGAGACCGAGAGCGCCGAGCAAAATCGTACAGGGTCCGGTTTTCAGGCCGAATTGGAGGAAAACCCCGATGGTGGCGGCGGCGATAAGAGCGGCGATGCTTGTTATCAGCGGGACAATACGGGACACAGTACCTGCTTGCATAACTCCCGACCCCCCGGCAAATCTGCTTTTGAAGATAGCCTTTGAGATCGTGTCTTCTTGGAAATCAAAATATTCTCCCGATTGATATGTTGCGAGCATAATAAGAATTACCGCAGTGACACCGAGTGAAAAAACAGAGAAGTCGAATATTCCGTCAATCCTCCACGCCATGATAGTACCGAGGATGAAAGGAAGGACTCCCACGGTATGAAACGGGGGCCTCGATAGCCTGATCCAGCCGATTATTTTGTTCTGCATCATGTCAACGTCTTTCATGTGAAGACAACCAGTTTTTAATTAATGCAAATGAAGTAATTTAGAGAGGGCACGTAACACAATGGGGTGAGATTGTCAAATATCCATGAATGTCGCGATACGCTTGTATTTCCGGCTGATTTTTGTGCAATTTTCCTTGATTGTTCTGTGTCTTTATGCTAGAAGACCTTTAAAGTTAAGCGTTACAGCATTATTAAGTTCTTTATTGAAGTGTAGTTTCGATAATCCGAGATCGTAGCGGCTGTAAATGTCGGTCATTCGTTTCTGTAAAGGGGGTAGATCCGATATTTCAGTTGTGAATCAATAACGACAACAAAAAAAGAAAGGAAGGGGGGCATTAGGGCATGACAAAAGCTGAATTGATCGGAGTTATGGCAAAAGATGCTGACATTTCGAAAGCTGCGGCAGCGAAGGCGCTGGATTCCTACGTTAAAACGGTTACCACTGAGTTGAAAAAGAACGGTAAACTGGGATTAGTGGGGTTCGGAACATTCTCGGTCGTAAAGCGAAAAGCAAGAACCGGCAGGAATCCTCAAACAGGTGATAAAATCAAAATCAAAGCCAAGAAGGTTGTTAAGTTCAAGCCTGGAAAAGGGCTGACCGACAAAGTAAAATAACGTCGGCAAGAATACTATTGGCTAAGAAACCTCCAACTCACCAGAGTTGGGGGTTTTTTATATGTCCCGCCGGCAGTGGCTTCAGCACAGCTTTACCCCCTGATTTCTTATGTTTGACAGAGTATACCCTTTCTGTTATAACGTCCCATTCATTATTATATTCTTTGGGGAAATAGCGTGGAAAAGAAGAGAATATTAAGCGGTATGCGTCCGACGGGTAAACTCCATCTCGGCAATTTTCATGGGGCATTGGAAAACTGGATCTCACTTCAGAATGAAGGCAGATATGATTGCTTTTTCTTTGTTGCCGACTGGCATGCCCTTACAAGTGATTACAGCGACACAGGGTTCCTTCGGGAGTACGGGAGAGATATGGTTATTGATTGGTTGAGTGTCGGCCTTGACCCCGAGAAAAGCACCCTTTTCATACAGTCAAAGATCATGGAACATGCCGAGCTTTTTACCCTCCTGTCAATGATAACGCCATTGTCATGGCTGGAAAGAAATCCGACCTATAAGGAAATGAAAACCGAACTGGCCGAGAAAGATCTTTCGACCTTCGGGTTCCTGGGATACCCTGTATTGCAGGCAGCGGACATTATCATCTACAAAGCGTACGGAGTTCCTGTCGGAGTGGATCAGCTCCCTCACATAGAATTGACCCGGGAAATTGCCCGCAGATTCAATTATCTGTATAGAGAGACATTTCCCATTCCGGAACCGCTGCTTGCGGATGTTCCCAAACTCCTTGGGATTGACGGAAGGAAAATGAGCAAATCATACGACAATTCCATCTATATCAGTGATCGTGGGGATACGCTCAAACACAAAGTAGCATCCATGTTTACCGATCCGCAGCGAATGAGGAAATCCGATCCGGGCAGACCTGAAATATGTAATGTGTTTACCTTTCATCAGCTTTATACACTACAATCGGAAGTGGAGGAAATATCGAATGACTGTCGACAGGCCATCATCGGGTGTGTCGAATGTAAAAAACGTCTTGCCGAACGGATTATCGAACGACTGAATCCGGTTCATGAGCGTCAGGATTATTTGTACAACCATCTTGACGAACTGCAGGAAATCATTTCTGATGGCAATGCACGGGCATCAAGGGTTGCAAAAATGACCATGGAAGAGGTCAGGGACGCTATAAAGATCTGATTATGAGTTATGAGATTAAATTAGACATATTTCAAGGACCGCTGGATCTCCTGCTCTACCTCATCAAGAAAAATGAAATCGATATCTATAATATTCCTATTGCAATCGTAACCGAACAATATCTGGAATACCTTGACTTCATGAAGTCCATGAATCTGGACGTTGCCGGTGAATATCTGGTCATGGCTTCGACCCTCATTCATATTAAATCGAAAATGCTTCTGCCCGTTCACGAGGACGAGGAAGAACCGGTTGACCCTCGTGATGAGCTGACCCAGCAGTTGCTTGAGTATCAGTCATTCAAAACGGCGGCGTTGAATCTTGATTCAATGAGTGTCCTCGGTCGGGATGTATTCCGTCGAACAGAAGTCAACGATGAAGTTATTGACGATGATGAACATCTCCTTGAAGAGATGAGCATTTTTCAACTGGTCGAAGCCTTCAAACAAATCGTGTCATCCATGGTTGCTGAGGAACTCATGGAAATAGATACGGAACGGATATCGCTTTCCGAACGGATAAATGAGATAATGGAGCGGCTGACAAAAGAAAAAGTAGTTACTTTTGTTGAATTGTTGGAGGGGATGACTGATCGGTTGAAAGTCATCTATACGTTTCTTGCACTGCTGGAACTTATGAAGTTGCGAATGGTAAAAGCGTATCAGGTAGAACCCTTTGGGGCAATAAGAATTTATCTTGCCGTGGATGAATAAATGGATAATCTAAAAGCAGTTATAGAAGGTCTTATTTTTGTTTCCGGTGCACCGCTGACGGTGAAAAAAATTGCAGATATACTTGAAGGGGTGGGCGAACAGGAGATCAGAGATGCTCTTCAATCAATGGTAAAAGAATATGAAGACCGGCGAAGTGGTATATGTATTGTTGAAGTCGCCGGCGGCTATCAGATGAGAACGCACGAAGATGTGGGGCAATGGATCAAAAAATTCATAGGTCTCAAGCCGGTGGCGTTGAGTCGGGCCGCCCTTGAGACGCTTGCAGTGGTCGCTTACCGGCAGCCAATTATGAAATCCGAAATCGAGAAAATCCGTGGCGTTGATGTAAGCGGGACGCTTAAGGGGCTTCTTGAAAAAAGTCTGGTGAGGATCGTCGGGCGGAAAGATGTTCCCGGGCGGCCTATCATATACGGAACGACAAAGAAATTCCTTGAAGTGTTTAATCTGAAAGACTTGTCTGAGCTGCCTACCCTTCGTGAATTAAAAGAACTGGGAGAATAATAGTATTATGGAGGAACGTCTCCAGAAAATGATGGCACGGGCCGGCATTGCTTCTCGTCGTATTTCGGAACAGATGATCAAGGACGGCAGGGTCAGTGTCAAGGACAGAATTGTGACCGAACTTGGAACAAAGGTCGACAGTGAGAGAGACCTTGTA
>CAZCGI010000197.1:2145-4104 GCA_964498145.1 uncultured Syntrophaceae bacterium | reverse complement strand
TCGAATGGTATATCGTTATTTTAATTCTCGTCGAAATTATGCTGACCCTCTATGAGATGTTCCTCAGGTGATCAAGGCCTGTGAAAAGAGAAGGTTCGACATGGGCCGAACTTACAAATGAAATCCAAAAATCAAATGAATCCATAAGACATAAAACAAAAGACGATCACCGAAGTTTTCCAGGACTTGCATCAATCAGGTGCGAGGCTTTCTAACATGGAAGCGGCTACCGAGGCGCTCCGCCACCCGTTTCAGAACCGTGAAATCTTTTCTGTTAAACAATGAATGACAATTGCCCATGACCATGCCTGCTCCGGTCATTTTCTTATTCTCCGATTCCGTTTTCCACTGCACCTCGTATCCCGATGATGCTGCTTGCTCTACCAGCCTTTGTGGATTTTCTTCCTCGAAAACGGGATACCAGATAACAAAAGGTGTTGACGACAGTGCAAGCTCTGCGGAGATATCGGCGCAGGACTGCCAGTCATGGGGTGAATGGGGAGGGGAATAGGGCGGATCGATGAAAATCAGATCCTGCCGACGGCTCTCCTTTTTTAATGCGGCAAAACCGTCGGTACAGCGAAAATCGATCACTTCACGAGAGTACGTCGCAAATTCGCGAACAGCAGTTCCAACATCCTTGGAAATATCGCAGAGGGTAAATCGAAATGTACGCCGCTTCTGCCGCAGGTAGGTTGCTGCCAGACTCCATGATCCATGGTAAACTGATCCAATACCTGTCGAACTGCACTGGAGGTGAAAATAGGGGTGATCTGCCAGATCTCCGTCGACGGATGAAAATCTTCCGATTCCGTCCTGCCATTCGCCATTAGCCGAGAGAATGTAGGAATTTTTCCCACAATGGGTCTCGAAATAGCGAATCACAGATGAATCCGGTCTACCCGACAGCATTTTCCCCAGCACTGAAAGCAGGATAACATGCTTCCATACGTCTCCCCTGTTGCCTGCTTTTTCTGTGTGGTCATAGTTTACAATCGTATCCATGGCACATAATACACGAGTTGCGGGGATTATTGTTTGCTGTAAAATCCACCGGTCGATATATACTCGTGAACGGTCTTGGGGACGAGGTATCGTATTGACTGTTGTTGTGCCACCCGGGTTCTTATATCTGTGGAGGATATTTCCAGAAAGGTGAGTCGTCTGAAGTATATTGATGTTCCCGTCGGTCCGGTAAATCCATCGGAGCCATTGTTATAGCTGTAGGTCCTTGCAATATTCTCCGTAAGGATTGCGGGCAGATCTTCGGTTTCGTATCCCGGTCTCGTCATGACGATAAAGTGGCAGCGCTTCAGCAGCTCCTGCCAGTCTTTCCACTGCTGAATGTCACAAAACGCATCCTGTCCCAGAATAAAGTAAAGTTCCAGGTCCGCTGGCGAATTAGAAAGAAAATATATCACCGTATCGATGGAATACGACGTTCCACCACGCTGCTGTTCCAGATCGGATAGGGCAAACGCCGGGTTACCTTGAATGGCGAGTTCAACCATTCGCGCACGGTCAACATACGGGGTGATGTCCTGGTCGGTTTTCAGGGGCTGCCGGGCGGCGGGAATGAAGAATATCCTATCGAGGTCGAAGATTTCGCGGACCTCTTCGGCGCATCGCAGATGACCGATGTGGATGGGATCGAATGTCCCGCCGAATAATCCCCATTTCATGTTCTGATCTGTCCGTCTCCGTATATAATGAACTTTGTTGTTGTCAGTTCTTCCAGTCCCATTGGTCCGAAGGCATGAAGCTTAGTTGTACTGATGCCGATTTCCGCCCCCAACCCTAGTTCAAAGCCGTCACTGAAGCGTGTGGAGGCATTGACCACAACAGTAGAAGAATTGACTTCGTTCAGGAATCGCTGGGAGTTGTTATAGTCGCGGGTGACGATTGATTCGGTGTGCAGCGATCCGTACCGTTCAATATGGGCCATGGCTTCATCCAGGT
>CAZCGI010000197.1:0-2135 GCA_964498145.1 uncultured Syntrophaceae bacterium | reverse complement strand
ACCAGTCTGCTTCTGTTGCCGCTTCCATATCGGGCACGATTGCCCGGGTTTTTTCACATCCTTTCAGCGTAACACCGACCCCTCGGAGTTCTTCCACGATCCGCGGAAGAAATGATTCAGCGATGTCTTGATGAATCAGGAGTGTCTCCATGGCGTTGCAGACGCCGGGTCTCTGTGTTTTTGCATTCATGGAAAGCTCGACTGCCATGTCGATGTCGGCCGATGCATCGACAAAGATGTGACAAACACCTTTATAGTGTTTTATGACAGGAATTTTGGAACGGTTAACCACGGCCCGGATCAGATCCTCTCCACCCCGGGGGATAATAAGATCAATATATTCTTCCAGTTGAAGCATTTCATTAACCGCTTCCCGGTCGGTTGTGGGTATTACCTGTATGGCTGCTTCGGGAATACCTGTTACCCTGAGCACTTCCTGCAGGATGCGAGCAATGGCAAGATTGGAATGAATTGCTTCTGATCCTCCTCGAAGAATGACGGCATTACCCGACTTCAGGCACAGAGCGGCGGCATCCGCCGTTACATTCGGTCTTGATTCATAGATGATGCCGATGACGCCAAGGGGAATTCTCATGCGCCCCACGAGAAGACCGTTCGGCCTTCGCCACATGGATGTAATCTTTCCCACTGGATCGGGAAGCGCCGCCACTTCTCTCAAACCGTCGGCCATGCCTTTGATGGTTGCTTCTTTCAGGGTAAGTCGGTCCATCATTGCATCTGTCAGCCCCTTTTCCCGGGCGTATGCAAGATCTTTTTCATTTTCAGCGATGAGGCGGTCTTTGTCGGCGATCAACCTGTCCGCCATGTCACGGAGTGCCTTGTTTTTGGTCTCTGAAGAAACTGTTGCCAGCCTGTGTGCGGCCGATTTTGCTTCTTGGGCGATTTCAATGACCTGATCTTTAATGCTCATGAACATTCCTTTCATATAATCAGTAACGGATTAAAAAAATGTTGATTTTTCTTCGTTACTTTGCCAGAAATACACCGGCACTTTTCCGGGTAGATAAGTATCGCTGACGCTGTATATGTTTTGATATTAAGAAAACAGTGGATATATCACCAATTTCTTATAATCGGTTCATAAGGCTCTGTCAAGACGGCGGATTCATTTATATGAGAAGATCCCGGGTAAAGTAATAAATGAGGAGAGTATCGGTTATACATGGGTGATCTGATAATCAGGGCCGGGAAGAACGTATACAAACTCATACGAGATGGTGGATTTTCCTTTGATACCGTAACAACATATGTCGGTCCCGGTGTCGGACCACGATGGCTCATTGCCAGTGGTTTTGATCTAACCCTTCTTGAACATAAGGTTTTGGGCAGACGTCAGCCGCTGCTTCTTTCGGGATCGTCGGCAGGGGCCTTCAGGTTTGCTGCCTGGGTGCAGCCTGAAGCGATCGAAAGTTATCGAAAATTGATCGAAGGTTATATCTCTATGAACTTTGATCGGACCGCCACCCCTAGAAACGTTTTTGATTCACTCTATGACATTATTGATTCTTATGTAGAATATGACGCTATTCCCTTTGCCTTGGCAAATAGTTCATACCGGCTGGCAATAATGACGGCGAAAGCAAAAAACCTCGCCGCTTCTGAATTTTCGGCAGTGCAGCGATTAGGCCTCGCATTCTGTTTCCTGCTTAATGCGATGAGCATGTCATGGATCGCCCGTTTTTTTGAGAGAGTGGTTTTCTATAATGGACCCATTCCTCCGCAATTCTGTCTTCGAGATGGATTCAAAGGAAAAGCGATCAAGTTAAATCAGGCGAATTTCAAGTATGCCCTGTTGGCATCAGGAGCGATTCCTCTCGTTGTTGCAGGGGTCAGGAATATCTATGGCGCTCCGAACGGTGTGTACCGTGACGGTGGATTGACGGATTATCACGTCAATCAGCGATATACCTATAATGAAAGCGATGTAACGTTGCTATTTCATCATCAGGAACGCCTCATACCGGGATGGTTGGATAAATCTTTGAAATATCGACAGCCGAAAAGAGAATTTCTGGACAATCTTCTGATGATTCAACCATCTGAATCTTTTGTTAAAAAAATGCCCCTGGGTAAAATTCCCGATCGCAATGACTTCAAAGAATATGTCAATAACC
>CAZCGI010000196.1:0-4122 GCA_964498145.1 uncultured Syntrophaceae bacterium | reverse complement strand
CAAAATCTATAGTGTCAGGGATTTCATCGATGCTTTTGTACACTTCATAGTCACCAAATGATCCGCCTCGGGGATTGACGGGATAGAGTCTGCCTTCATATTTCATCGACAGGAGAGCTTTAAAAATGAGACTTCCAAAACCGGCTCCTTTGTCGGCTGACACACCAGCAACGGCAATACGTTCGGGATGAAAAATTCTTTCAAAATCGGAGGATACTGCGCTGTTTTGTCCTGCTCCGGCCATAGTGTACCTCCCTTCGCACATTTAATTTTCACACGATTCTCGCTTATTTTTTGCGATTTGTAGCTTATGGTAAGAAAATTGAATTTTGTCAATGAAGAAATTATCATTTTAGAATGTCCTGCCACGTACATATTTTTTGCTTGACGAGTCGATATGGTTGAGCAATAAGTGAATCCCTATTCCATGATGCCGGAGGATCTCATGAGCCTGGATAATCTGTTCTACCCGAAGAGCATTGCCGTTATCGGTGCCTCGCCGAATATGGGCGGAGGAAAACTGCCGTACTTTCAGATTTTGAAAATGGTCGGATATAAGGGAGAACTTTACCCGGTCAATCCGAAGTATACGAATATTAACGGAGTGAAGTCGTATCCATCTATTGACGATCTTCCCGAAGGGGTTGATTTTGCCATTGTCGGCGCTCCTGCTCAACGGTCTCTTGAGTTGATTAAGGCAGCTGCACGGAGAAAGATAAAGTTTGTCCATTTCTTTACATCAGGATTCGGCGAAGAAGGCAACCATGAACTGGAACGAGCGCTTGTCGAAGAGGCTCACAAAGGGGGGACAAGGATTGTTGGGCCGAACTGCATTGGCATTCATTCTCCCGGTGCGGCAGTGAGCTTTGATTATACAATAAAAATGGGTATTCCCGGCGATGTATGCTTCATGGGGCAATCGGGAGGAGCAACCAGTAATTTCGTAAGGCTGGCCACATCACGGAGAATCGCTTTGAATAAAGTGGTATCATATGGAAATCAAATTGATGTGAGCGCCGAGGAATATCTTGAGTATTTTGCCAGGGATGTAAACACACGATTGATTGCCGCATATATTGAAGATATTAAAAATCCCCGGGCTTTCCTGACAGCCCTCAAAGAGGCAACATCGTTGAAACCTGTTGTTATTCTCAAAGGAGGAATGACACAGCAGGGGGCCAAGGCGGCGGCAAGTCATACCGGGGCGCTGGCCAGCAATCATAAAATATGGGCATCGGCGGTGCGGCAGCATGGAGGCATTCTTGTGGACACCTTCGAACAACTCCTCGATGTTGCCATGCTCGGTACGGGAAAAAGAGACCTGCGGGGGGCGAGAATGGGATTCCTCGGGGCAGGGGGAGGCGCCGCCGTGTCGTTTACGGATCTTTCCGTGATGTCAGGACTTTCATTGCCTGAATTAAACCAAGCAACACGAGAACTGATCAGTCAAAAAATCAGAAGCATGAACACGTCGACAGTCAATCCGGTGGATTTGGGAGCGTACGGATTTGACTTCACCGTCATGGCGCATACCATCAATGCCCTGAGTCAGGATAATAATATCGATGCGATCGTTCCGTATTTTTCCATCGACTATATAACGACATTCCAAGATGGTCAGATTGAAACCGGTCCCGGTGAAATAGCAAAGATAGTGGATGATGTCTCCAAACCGATCATTCCCATCTTATCAAAATACACGGAAGACAGCGTGGATATGGAAAAGGTAAGAATTTCGATTTTTTCTGCACTCAGAAGTGCAGGATTACCTGTTTACTCAACCATACAGGATGCTGTATATGCTATCACCAAATACATTGAGTGGTCTATGAGACGCTGGGATGCCGAGAACTAAAATTCATAATACGTCATCTAGTGCCGGTGGTTTCATGACACCATTGAAAAGAAGATGTGGCCGATTTACTATCGTCATGATCGATACTTCCCTTGTTGAGAATCCATTTGAGAGTTTTTCATTTTCGTATTCTGACAATATGTTTCAAGGTATTCTATGATTATAGAGCATGTGGAGCGGAAAGGACAAGCGTCCTTTCCACCTTACCGTGAGCATGGAGTCAACGGCAAGGGTGATTTCTATTATAGCCCTGCATACATGGGAAACGGACGGTGATGGTTTTATTTATAAGTGGTGTCAGTCTGCAATACCATAGGGAACGAAATGTAAGAGTTTTCCCCTGCATGGCTTTTTTGCTAATGCATTTACATACGCTTATTCTTGAAGTATAATACCCTCTAAGTTTTTCAAACAAAGTCAACAATCAGACAACTCGACGAATACGTCACTGCTAAAAGAAAATCCATCGGCATCACCAATTATTCATTTTTCCACATTCATGCCCGCTATGTGCTCTTGTAAGTCGGCTTCTTTATCGAACTTGAAGGACATCGTGAGGCATTAATCGGGAACATCAATGTTCCTTCCGACGTAAGGTGATCAAACATAAATATGAAAACAGGAGGTACGGGATGGGAGGAAAATTAAAAGTCGGCTGTGCCAGACCAACGGGAGGACCTGTTGGTGAATCGGTTCAAATGAAAGCGTCAGAACAACCTGCCATTGGAAAAAAGGAGGTAAGCAGCATGATAAAAGTTGGAACGAAAGCACCTGATTTTGAAGCACCGGGCTATCATAAAGGAGAATTTGTTTCCGTTAAATTGTCTGATTATTTAGGATCGTGGGTCGTGCTGTGTTTTTACCCCGGTGATTTCACCTTTGTCTGAGCGACGGAAATTTCGGCAGTTGCCGAAAAGTATCCTGAGTATCAAAAACTGGGAGTTGAGGTTTTGTCAATGAGCATTGACAGTGTCTTCGTCCACAAGATGTGGGTTGACCATGAATTATCGAAAATGGTGGAAGGAGGGGTTCCTTTCCCCATGCTGTCCGACGCTGGAGGTAAAGTTGGGACCGTATATGGTGTTTATGATGACAATGCCGGTGTTGAAACGAGGGGAAGATTCATTATCGATCCCGACGGCGTTGTTCAGGGATTCGAAGTATTAACGCCGCCAGTCGGCAGGAATGTCAGCGAGACGTTGCGGCAGATTCAGGCATTTCAACTTGTAAGAAGCAGCGAGGGAACGGAGGCAACTCCTTCAGGATGGAAGCCGGGTAAAATGACCTTAAAGCCGGGGCCCGATCTTGTGGGGAACGTCTGGAAGGTATGGAAGACAGAAATGGCTTTTGATTGACGATGAATCGCCGCTTGCAAAGATAAAGTATGTGAAGAAACCAATGATCATGCGGGCAGGGCGAAAACAACTCTGCCCGTTTTGTCTGCATAAAAATCATCGTCATTTTAATTAAATATCATTGATATTGGTGCCAATCCTTAAATTGACATTTATGTCAATAATGATTAATCTAAATTCAATGATGATGGCTGCTGAGTCATGTAAAAAAACCGAAATAAAAAGGAGAATGACATGGGTGTATTAAACGCAAGTGATATTTACCAGATTGCAATGAGAATCGAAGAGAATGGTGTTAACTTTTATCGTTTTGCCGCCCAGTTGGTAAAAGAAGAAGCAGCAAAAAAACAGTTTGAATGGCTTGCCGGCGAAGAAGAAAAGCACAAGACGATCTTCAGTGATTTGCTCTCAAAGATTGAGAGACATGATCCTCCTGAAGGTTACCCCGGTGAGTATGCAGCCTATCTTCATGATTATGCGGACAATAATCTTATCTTTAAAAAAGAGGTGATGGATGCGGAAATGGCAAAGGTTACCGATACTCCGTCAGCTCTTGATTTTGCAATGCGCCGCGAGCTTGATTCCATTTTATATTACCATGAAATCAAGGGATTGATTAACAAGACCCAGCATGCATCAATTGATCTGATCATCAATGAAGAGCGGAGACACTTTGAAATATTGTCGAAGCTGAAAAAGGAACTCTGCTGAAAAAGGAGGGGAGTTTATGACGAAAAGACTTGAAATATATAAATGTGAAGTGTGCGGAAACATCGTTGAAGTGCTGCACGAGGGAAAAGGTGAATTGGTGTGTTGCAAGCAACCTATGAAACTCTTCAAAGAGAATACGGTAGATGCCGCGAAAGAAAAACATGTGCCCGTTTTTGAAAAGACTGCCGACGGCATCGTCGT
>CAZCGI010000195.1:0-4135 GCA_964498145.1 uncultured Syntrophaceae bacterium | reverse complement strand
GCTGTTCAAAAATGTCCAGATGCAAGGCACCCGCATTACATTTAAAGGGATCAGGTTCCAGGGGTCAGGTTTCAGGAAAGAGTGATATTCGCTATGGGCCGTGCTTTTCAATTAACGGTTTTCTCTAACGTTTACATCATAATTTCCGGTCCTGAGTTTTTTGCTTGTGCCTTGTGCCCTTCGCCTTGGGCCTGTTTCCGAAATGTCGGGACAGATGGGCGCTTTTCAACAGCCTCTATAGATACGATCGGGCACCGCAATACCTTTTATCATAATACGGGCTCGACAGAGAACTGAGGCGAACCGTTTTCCCCGTTCGCGGTGCATGGATGAATTTATTGCCGCCGATATATATCCCCACATGTGACACACCACCTCGACCGGCAGTATCGAAAAAGACCAGGTCACCTTTTGTCAGTTTATCACGGGAGACGTTATAGCCCTTGCCAAACTGCTGCCGAGACGTCCGCGGCAGATTAAGACCGTTCAACTTAAAAACAGCCATAGTCAGGCCGCTGCAATCAAACCCCTGCCTGACTGTCGTCCCACCCCATCGATAGGGAACGCCAACAAATGTGTGGGCTGTTTTAACGATTTGATCCCGTACATAGGGCGCGCCATATGTTATTTCTTTCGCGGCGGCATATTCACTGGGACGAACAATATAAAAGTCTTCGATCGTTCCCATTGCCTTGAGAATGACAGCCTCCCGGCTTGCCTCTTCTTCCGTCGGGAAATTGCCGAATCGAACCTTGTAAAGTCCTTTCCGGTATTGAAAGTAATAAGCATCAAGGTTCTGTTCGGTTAGATACTTTGCAAGTCTTGCCGCATTTTCTGCATCGGAAAATGCCCCGGCCTGGATGGTGTATCCCATTCGCGAAAGGGGTTTTTCATCAGTAACAACGGGACGTTCTTCGACGGCCGTGCTTTGAGTGGGGGGATGATAAACACGACGGGACAGCAATGGAACAGTGCACCCCACAAGCAGAACCATCATAAACACTATGAGAAGTCTTCCGTAACGCAAACGAACCACCGTGACATCATTTTAACAGGGCGTTGAAAATGTATTTATCCCGTCATTACAAAATCACGTCACTATAGTTCTTTTCTTTCCGTATCTTCAAGAAATTTTTCGCTCTCATCGGCGATATCCCGGCCCTCCATCATAAAATACAGGCCGATCACGATCGTCTTCTCTTTTTACTTTTCCCATTACGATGGCATTGCCGCAACCTTGACAGCTTCCGCAATTCGCCGATGTATCGCCAGATTCATGAAATTCGGCACACCTTCACGTTTGCCCGCCAGATCGGCTATTGTTTCAGCCGCAACAAACTTCATCGGATAGGTTATTTGCGGAGCCCGTGCATCAAGAGCGCCCCTGATGAGTCCCGGAAAAGCGAGGCAATTGTTCACCGTTCTGCCGTCAAGAGCGAATGCAGCTCCCGCTTCCAAGGCCTCATGGGGCCATATTTCCGGAATGGGATTTGCGAGAGCGAGCACGATCGGATCTTTTCTCATGCTCTGCACCATCTTCTGAGTAACAATACGAGGAGAGGAAACGCCGATAAAGATATCTTTATCTTTGATCACCTCTTCGAGAGATCCCGTTTCATTGCCGTCATTGGTAATCCCGGCAATTTCTTTTTTGTACTTGTTCATATGCTCCGTTCGCGTCGCGGCAATTGCTCCAAGTCTGTCACATACCACGACATTCAGAAATCCGTATTCCCGAAGCATCTTGCAGGCGGCCATTCCGGCCGCCCCCGCTCCACTGATAACAATGTTCACCGTTTCCTTCTGTTTTCCAAGTTCCTGCATTGTCTTTATCAGCGTCGCCAGTATAACCGTCGCTGTTCCATGCTGGTCATCGTGAAAAACGGGAATGGGAACGCGTTCCTGCAGTCTCTGTTCCACCTCGAAACAGAGAGGCGCTGCGATATCCTCGATCATGATGATACTGAATGTTTTTGAGACAGCATGAAGGGTGTCGACAATAACATCAGCGTTATCACTATCGACTAAAAGAGGCATACAGCTTACTCCTGCCATTTTATGAAGAATAACCGACTTACCCTCCATAACGGGCATTCCCGCCAGAACGCCGATATTGCCGAGGCCGAGTATAGCCGACCCATTAGTTGCAATACACACGGAATTGCCGATCGACGTGAGGTCGTGCGCTGATTCCGGATGATCCTCAATGAACTTGCATGCCTGCGCAACACCGGGAGTATAAATCATCCGCAAGTCACTCAACGTTTCCATCTTGACCGTCGGTGTCATGGCTACTTTGCCACCTTTGTGAATGTGGAGGACCTCATCTTCCACCGACAGGATCTTGTATCCCTTGAATTCGCCGATTGCCTCCATCGTTTCTTCGAACTGTTTCTGATTGTCAAAAAACATTATAATGTCGCGGGTGACATACTGAGTCGTCACATGTACTTTTGTTATGTCCCCCAGCATTGCTCCGTGTTTACCCAGCTCAATGGCAACCTTTCCGAATGCTCCCGGAACATCAAGAATCCTCAACCGTATTTTTTTTACCAGTTTATAAGCATATTTTTCTTCACCTTCAGTTGTCATGACATATCTCCTTTCGAAATACCGCGCTACGTGGGATTTCAGGTCATGTAAACATATAACTATGTCTCATATGCTGGATTTTTCGTGCAGGAATACCGGTATGAGTATCACCGTTTCATACCGGGCGGCACATGTTTCAATCAAGGCGGGTTCAAATGCAATCGTTCTTCATCACTGCTCCGCCACAAGTTTCATCGCGATTTCGTAAACATTTGCAAAAGCATCACTTGACTGAAGCAGTTTCGTCAGCGGCATCATTTCTGATATAATGTGGTTCAGCTGTTTATCATAAACAATTCCACCGAGATCGACGGGGTGTATCATCAGATACTTCTCGGCCACCAGCTGAATGACTTTCCCGGCATTTCTGTCCTTTGGGCCATTGACCATATTGGTTATGACCTCGGGTTTGATCATCTGGATTTCATTTTTCAGTTCTGCGGCAACATCGTAACCCCGGAAGTCCTCTACCGTCTGGAGAAAATCACGTATTGTCTTTAATCTGAGTTCATTCTCCGTGTCCATGGATGCTTTTATCAGTGCCTGCAGGTACGGCTGCTGACTTGCCAGTCGGCTCAATCTCCGGTACACCGTATTCCGCACGAATGCATAGGCATTCTGAATCGAAATCGGCTGGGGAACAAGAACAACAATCTGCCGGTCAGCAACGAGAAAGAAATCAAGCACGTTAAATGACGTTCCGGCCCCAAGATCAAGAACAACATAGTCGGCATTCAGTTTCGAAATATTCTGGATAATTTTGGTTTTCTGCGAGACATGCGGATTAGCCATTGAGAGAACATCTCCGGCACCGCATATAAGGCGGAGGTTTTCTACTTCCGTATCGATGCAGAGTTCTTCCAGAGAATCATAGCGCTTGGAAATATAATCATTCAGGGTTCGCGGCGGACTTTTTATGCCCATAAGTGTGTGGAGGTTTGCACCACCGAAATCGGCATCCATGAGAATCGTCTTTCTGCCCATTCGCGCCAACCAGAATGCCAGAAGCGTACTCACGGTACTCTTACCGACCCCGCCTTTTCCTCCACCAATAGCCCATATCTGGGGAACAGTCTGCACTTTCGTCTCCTCGCTACATCTCTCCGTTCTTAACCACCGCTCTTCCTCTCCGCCAGAAGAACTATTTTTTTACGTATGACTCCCACAGGCTGTAAATCATATCCTGTTCTCCGTCACCGACATAACAATGCTTTTTCAGAAAATTAAAAGTATCCTTGGACATTTCTCTGAACTGGATACCGATCAATATCGTCTTTCGGTTATGCTGTTCGACCTCTTTCCTCCATGCAATGGTTCCCAGGACATCGATACCCGTCGACAATTTCGGAATATTAATCAGCAGTTTCACCGTTTTTCCTACCAGGGTGGAAGATCCTGCCCAGTACGACTCCCCCAATCGAACACAGGTACCACCCATGGATACATCTTCAGTAAAGCCGTTAATAACCAACTGAGTGTCACCAGTATTATCAGGAAATATCTTGAGGGTTACCTTTGTCTGCAGTTGATATCGTTTTGACGC
>CAZCGI010000194.1:0-4147 GCA_964498145.1 uncultured Syntrophaceae bacterium | reverse complement strand
CCCCCGGTCATCCATAGACTCACGTTCCTCATGATTTGATAGGAAGAATAACTGTAAATGCAGACCCTTTCCCCAGCCCTTTGCTCTGGGCAACGATCTTTCCTTTGTGAATTCTGACAATGTGCTGTACAAGATAAAGACCGATGCCGCTTCCTTTGGCACTCATGTCATCCGCCCGGCCGACTTGGTAGAATTTTCTGAATACCTTGTTTATATCCCTCTTCTCCAGTCCGATGCCGTTGTCCTCAAATCGGACATACAGTTTTCGTTTTAACTGCGTGAAGGTAATATCGATTCTTGGTACCTTCGAATCATTGTATTTGACGGCGTTCGTCGTGATGTTCATCAACAACATCTCAAACAACGACACATTGATGGAGCAGGAAAACGATTGCCCCGACGGGTTGTGAATGGCCACCGTACAATTCCGAAACAAGTGTTCATTATTATTAAAGAATTCGCTTACCATCGCAACAAGATCGGCGGAGACAAATTCACCCTCATAGCTTCTGCTTTCGATCCGTGCCAGGTTGAGAATGCGGGTGGTATTATCGGTAAGCCGATTCACATCTTGAAGCATATAGCGAATATAGCGATGCTGGTCCTCCCGGGAGAGGTCATGTCGTAAAAACGTTTCAAGATAGAGGTTCAGCGATGTCAAAGGCGTTTTGAGTTCATGGGTAAAATTATTGATAAAGTTGTGCTGCATCCGGTAGAGCTGTATCAACTTGTGATTATAGACAAAAATAATAAAAATACCTGTCAGTATGATCCCGACGAGTATTGACAGAGTCAGAATCACCACCCAGGTCTGAGGTGCGAAGATATGGACCGTATCGAGGTTGAATTTCCTGACCGCCGACGCAAGCCCGGCACTGACTTCCACATACCAGTAAATATAGAGGGTCAACGACGCAGCCAGCGCAATAATGGAAAAAACAAATACGAAAACGGGGTGGAAAAACCACTTAGATCGATCAATCATGCTTTCGCATTACCTTACCCGCACCGTTCTGTCAACTTTCAAATCAACCAACCATCGTTTCCTAACCGCCCGATTTGTAAAACTTTTGTAAAACCACACCGGGAGGGCTATCTTTCCTGATTCGTCTGGGCTAAAGAACTTTACGTGTAACAGCAAAACAAAATGCTCAAATCAGGAGGGATACAATGACAGTGACACACCCGGCCCACTCTCGCGGAACCCGTGCCCGAGTTCTGCTCTCCAGCGTCTTCGGACCCTACGCTTGTGATGACGAATACGGCAGCCGCAGAATCAACCCCATGGAACTCTATCATAATCAGGTTACCAGGGTTCAGGGCAGCTTTTCCCTCCGTATGTTTCATCGTTCTTTCGGATTGATGATGATTCAATCCAACATCGATGCTCCCTGCACACTTCTGGATTTTCCCTCCCGTGATCGTTTTATCGATGAGATTCGCAATAATTCCTACGATATCATCGGAATCAGCGCAATCATTCCAAATACCGGAAAAGTAACTGATATGTGCCGTCTCATCAGGGAATACCAGCCCGGTGCAACAATTGTGGTGGGTGGGCATATTTCCAACAAGGACAATATCAACGAGATCATCGATGCCGACCATATCTGCAAAGGTGATGGAATCCGGTGGTTTCGACAGTTTCTCGGGCAGGATGAAGATGCACCGGTCCGCCACCCTATGGTACACTCAGGATTCGGCACCCGCATTGTGGGTATTTCTCTCCCGCTACGCCCGGGAAACACGGCAGCCATGCTCATTCCCTCCGTGGGATGCCCCATGGGATGTAATTTCTGTTCAACATCCGCCCTGTTCGGGGGAAAAGGAAAGCACATCAATTTTTATGAAACGGGAGACGACCTCTTTGCCGTTATGTGTCAGCTTGAGAAAAAACTGAAGGTCCAGTCGTTCTTCACCATGGATGAAAATTTTCTCCTCCATCGGCAGCGGGCTCTCCGGCTCCTTGAATTGATGGAACAGAATAACAAGAGCTGGGCTCTCTTTGTTTTCAGCTCAGCCCGGGTTCTGCAGTCATATACCATGGAAGAGCTTGTAGGACTGGGAATTTCATGGGTATGGATGGGCCTTGAAGGAGAAGAAAGCAAATACCGCAAACTCAAAGGCGTGGACACACGGGATCTCGTACGATCATTACAGACACACGGTATTCGCGTCCTGGGATCATCAATTATCGGCCTGGAAAATCACACCCCCGAAACACTCGATAGGGTTATCGACCATGCAGTCAGCCACGATACGGATTTTCACCAGTTCATGCTGTACACACCGATTCCCGGCACCCCGCTCTACGAAGAACACAGACAAAAAGGTACCCTGCTGGAAGAAAAAGCATTTCCTCTCGCCGATACTCATGGTCAGTATCGATTCAATTACCGGCATCCCCACATCACCGATGGCCGGGAAGAGCAGTATCTCCTTGATGCCTTTCAACGCGACTTCGAGGTCAACGGCCCCAGTCTTGCCCGTTTGATCGCAACGTTCTTGAAGGGCTGGAAGCGCTACAAAAATCACCCTAACAAACGAATTCGCGACCGCTTTGCCTGGGAAGTAAGGCCGCTCAGAACAACCTATGCCGGGGCCGTCTGGGCAATGAGAACGTGGTACCGTCATGATGACCGAATGAGACAAAAAATGGATCTTCTCCTGAAGGATCTATACCGGAATTTCGGCTTGCTGACGAGAATCTCCGCTCCCCTCATCGGCCCTTATATCTATCATGCCATCACCAAAGAAGAAAAACGACTGGCCAGAGGCTGGACGTATGAACCGGCATCTTTCTATGAGAAAAATGCGGCAGCTCTTGCTCTGGACAATGACGAACCGGCCCAATTACGTTACAAAGCGCCGATTATCAGATGGGTGACCTGTGAAAACACGCCCGCACCGGGCAGATAAGCAGTATTATTTCAATAATCCACAGGGAATTTGAAGCTCACCGCAACAAGTTGCGGGAAATGGCTGTTCAATTCAGGTGACATGCCGAGCCATCCTCGATGGTGCAAAAACCGCCAGTTGCCGATAATAGACTGGAAACCCGCTTCTTTGAAAAGAGAGCGGGTTTTTTTGGATCAGTATCGGCACATGTGTCAATGCTGATCGAATATCCAAGCCGAACTACAAAACTGAAAAATCACTTGACAATATGCCAATATTGACATATGCCCTTTAAGGTTCATGTCTTCTATATAAATGATCCACAATGGTACCCGCCATTGCCTGCGGGATCAGTTGCAGATACACAGTCGGACGCTGTCATATTAACTCGAACTGCTTGGTCGCACCGGGCACATCTTCGGGCCGGCGAGGCCCCGTAGAAGGGATTTCGAAGACCGTGACACATTCCAATCCTGCACATCATACATCAAACCGCACACTTTACATTGTACGGCCCCAGAAATCAGCATCATCAATCACTATCCCCGAGTTCTGCATAACGTCTGAACAGAGGTACTGTGAATATGATAAATAACATATCGAGGTGAAACTATGGCCACCGGAACGTTTCTTTTAAATGGAAACAGCGTCGAGTTTGAACCCGGTCAGTCCATTCTCGATGTCGCAACAGACAACGGAATCGAAATACCGACGCTCTGCTATCTAAAAGGTGCAACGCCGACAGGTGCATGCAGGATGTGCGTTGTTGAAGTATCGGGAGCGCGATCACTCATCGCTGCGTGCAGCACACCGGTCACCGAGGGAATGGAAGTCTTGACGGATACCGACAGGGTCCACCAGGCGCGAAAACTGAATGTTGAACTCCTTTTGGCAAGTGGTACTCATAACTGCCTCACCTGCGAAGCAAATGGAAACTGTCGCCTCCAGGACCTGGCATATCGTTACGGAATCACCGATATTCCCTTTTCGATTACCCCCCAGCCGCATCCGACAGAAACGGACAATCCTTTCATTATTCGCGATTTCAGCCGTTGTATTCTCTGTGGGCGGTGCGTTCAGGCCTGTAACGAAGTGGTGGTCAATCGCGCCATCAGTTACGGATACAGGGGAGCCGATTCAAAAATTGTCGCGGGAACGGATGTACCCTATTTTGAAAGTGACTGTGTGTTTTGCGGTCAGTGCGTCGAAGTCTGTCCTGTCGGTGCCCTGGTCGAAAAAAAATCGAGAC
>CAZCGI010000193.1:0-4149 GCA_964498145.1 uncultured Syntrophaceae bacterium | reverse complement strand
AGGCTGGGTGCGGGAATTTGATTTGATGGTGATGCAGAACGAAGCGGCGTTATCACGGATACGGGAAAGATTCTCTAGTGTGACGAGGTGCTTGTGCTCTTCTCACGTTCAAGATTGAAAGACAAACCCGGATCTGCCATAATCGGCGAAGTTAAATGCTCGCAAAAGCTCTATGACGACAACGAAGAAAACGGCGGGCGACCCATTATGTGGAAAGCCGGTCACTCATTGATAAAAGGAAAGATGAAAGAAGAAAAGGCTGTCCTTGCAGGAGAAGTAAGCGGACATCTTTTTTTTGCCGACAAATATTTCGGTTATGATGATGGAATTTATGCCTTAATTCGTCTCTTGGAAGTGCTTTCGAAAAGCAACACGAAACTGAGCGATCTCGTGGCAGATCTTCCCTTATCATATACAACACCGGAGATACGTGTCGATTGTCCTGATGACATAAAATTTGCTGTTGTTGATCGGGTGAAGGATATTCTTAAAAAAGAATATGAAATTATTGATATCGACGGTGTACGAGCTAAATTTGAAAATGGGTGGGGTCTCGTCCGTGCTTCTAATACACAGCCCGTTCTTGTTTTTCGATTCGAATCATGGACGGAAGAAGGGCTCACTGACATTCAGAATTTCATTGAAACACTTGTTAATGAGTCTATGGAATAAATCATTAGAAATGGTGTATAATAACGCCACCTGACGTCATCCCAAAGGAGTTCAAGAATGCTTACTTTTTCTCAGCAACATACGAAACTGACAACCTTTTATCTTCTAGGTAAAGAAACCGAGGAGATCAGTCCGAGACTCAGGCTGAGTTCACGACGCAAAAAAACGGTTCTTGTTGTTCCGACCCTTGCCACGGAATTCACCGATGAAGATAATAGACCTGTATTTATTAACATTCTAAAACACTTAGGAAGAATGACCTACCTTTCAAAGATCATATTCGGCCTTGATCGAGCGACCAATGACGAGGCTTACGAGTTGGTTCGTCTGCTCAGAAAACATAAAATTAAGAATTATATTATTCAGCACAATGAAGGGGATGGATTCAAGCATCTTTATGGGTTGCTTACTGACGCAGGCTTCGGACTGGATCAACCGGGAAAAGGGAAAAACATGTTCATGTCGTTCGGCGTTGCTCAGGCCCTGGGAGCACAATGCATCGGCGTCGTTGATGCAGATATAAAAACCTTTCATCGACGACAGCTCGATCGCCTGTTCTACCCGGTTCTTGCGCTCGACTATGAATTCTCCAAGGCATCTTATTCACGCATCGGCGAAGGCCGGATGTATGGTCGTGTAAAACGACTGTTGATGGATCCGCTTCTCCTTGCTCTCAAGCGCAAGTTCACCGATTCCGGCGAAGATAAATACCTGCGGCTTATCGATTATCTCCTTGCTTTCAATTACCAGCTTTCCGGCGAAGTCGTGTTCGATACGAACCTCTTGAAGCGAATGCACTTCGCCACTAACTGGGGAGTCGAAATTTTTACTCTTATTGAAGTATATAGAAAAGCTGTTAATGTTGCTCAGGTCCAGTTCGATACACGTCCGTTCGATCACAAGCATCAGCAGGTCTCTTTTGAAGATCGTGAAAAGGGTCTTTTCAAAATGGCAATCGACATCGTCACAACGATTCTCTCGGCCTTGGTCATTGAGGAAGGACTTGAAATATCGGATTATTTCATTCAGGATTTAACGTTGACATATCTTGATGTTGCGGACGAGCTCATAAAGAAATACGCGGACAACTCATCGTTTTCGACACTCCATTACGACAGGAATGCCGAGGAAGCCATGGTGAGAGGAATTTTAAAGGATGCCATTCTCATGGCAGGAGATTATCTCACATCACCATACCGCTTAACCGAACGCTTTTTACGTCTGCTTTCAAGCGATGACAGATTCGATAAATATCTCAAAGAGGGGCTTGTCAAAGACCTGCTTGCCCATGAAAAAGAAAACCAGAGCCAGTTGTTTGAAACACCTCAGACGGTTTCGTGGGAGCGGATATTGATGAAACTCCCGAGAATATTTTATGATATCAGTGATGTTATCGATAAGGAACGGGCATTTTATGCAAAAGCTTAAGAGGTACTGTTCTACCAGGAGCCATTAATATCGGGAATTCATCAATCACCCCAGGCTATCTATCCCTCTTAATCGATGAGCATGACTCGCAGATCCATGACATTCGTCATGGTCGGACCCGTCTTGACAAGACCTCCGGCATTTTCAAAGAAACGATACGAATCATTATTCCGGAGATATTCTTCGGGCTTCATTCCTTTGTCCAAGGCTAGCGCGTACGTTGCTCCGTCGGCCACCGCACCGGCCGCATCAGTCGGACCGTCAGTACCATCGGTACCGCAACTTAAAACAGTAATTCCATCCACACCATTTATTTCAATGGAGGCAGCGAGTACAAATTCGGTATTTCGTCCTCCAAGACCGTCGCCGCGAATGGTGACCGTTGTCTCACCACCCGAAATGATACAGGCCGGTCTTCTTACAGGATTTCCTGATTTAATAACCTCCTTACCGATTGCTGCATGAACTTTTGCAACATCTCTGGTTTCTCCCTCGATAAAGGAAGAGAGAAAGAGGGTATTATAACCAAGATTTTTTGCTTTTGCTGCTGCTGCGTCAAGTGAAAGACTGGCACTCCCGATTATAACGGCCGCGGTTTTTTCGAACAGTGGCTCACCGGGTTTTGGAGTTTCCTCTTCCATTCCCGACTGTCCCCGGTTGAGATACTCCATGACGGAGGATGGAATTTTTTTTGAAAGGTCATACTTGGCGATGATACCAATGCAATCATCGAAGGTGCTTCTGTCCGGAACGGTGGGGCCGGATGCGATAACATCAAGATCGTCACCGATCACATCTGACAGGATGAGCGCAATGAGTGTTCCGGGATAAGCTGACCGTGCAAGTTTACCTCCCTTTATGGCCGAGATATGTTTTCGTATCGTATTGATTTCGTGAATAGTCGCTCCACAATCAAGGAGTTCCTGAGTTGTTTTCTGCTTGTCTTCAAGAGTAAGGCCGGCAACAGGAAGTGGCATAAGAGCGGAACCACCTCCTGAAATCAGGCAGAAGATAAGATCATTCTTATCTGTACCCTGCAGCATTTCGAGAATACGTTCGGTTCCCGCAAATCCCTTGCTGTCAGGAACAGGATGTCCCGCTTCAGTCACAGAAATGATCTTCAATGACAAACCGTGTCCGTATTTCGTTGTGATGACCCCACCGGTCAGCCGCTCACCTAAAAGTTCTTCCATAGCCTGTGCCATAGGAGCAGCAGCCTTCCCCGCCCCGACAACCAGTATCCGCTTGAACCGGTTGACATCGTATTCCTTGTCTCGAACCCTCAGCAGTCCGTTGTCAACTTCATCCAGTTTAACGGCTAGTTTAATTGCTTCTCTGGGGTTAGCTGCGTCCAGACCGGCATTGAAAATGTCTTCGATATCTTTCTGATGATCATGTTTCATTTTTCAATAGGTATCCTTTCCGGCGGCATAGCCCCGTTGTGTTACCTCTCTGTCTTGTGTGTTACGCCACTTTTTATCATATTGACCATGTCCTGAAGGACAGGGAATACATGCTCTCTTATGTCTCCGGCCACTGCAATCAACATGACATCATCACCGGGGTACAGCGTTCCCTCTCTTACTTCAGCCAGGATGTCTATAATTCCGGGACGTTGCTTCATGGTCGCTATGATCTCGTCAAGCCTTCGTCTGTCAGCTTTAACCGTCAGTTCATGCACCGGCGCTCCGTCCCTCGACGTAGCTCTCACAACCCCGTTATGACAGAGAATCATTCCCGCCTTACGAAAATCGGGATGACGCTTTAATTGTTCAATCATTTCCTGTATATTCATCACAATCTCCTTTGTAATCCTATCATTTGATTTCTTGACGGTACCGTTCATTTATGAGAATAGATGCTGTATGGTGAAGAGAAAAAAGCAAGAACAGTTTCTCCATATAGGGGACATACTCACAAAAACGCTAAAACGAAAGAAGATTCCTGTCCATGTGGCGGATCAACATATTTCTCATGTCTGGGATGCAGCCGTCGGATCTATCATAGCTGCAAATACCCGAGCACACAACATAAAAAACAGAACACTCT
>CAZCGI010000192.1:0-4177 GCA_964498145.1 uncultured Syntrophaceae bacterium | reverse complement strand
ATGCCCCTGGGTAAAATTCCCGATCGCAATGACTTCAAAGAATATGTCAATAACCCCACCATGAGAATAAAAAATTGGTGGCGTGCCGTTGAACTTTCAGCGCCGCTCGGTGAACAGTTTCTCGAGTTAGTCGAGAGTAAAAACATTCGGAATGTTGTCCAAGAGATGTAGCATGGCTGCAGGATACCTGAGTCTCTTCAAAAGAGGAGAGTTAAAAAAACGGGTTGAAATGTTGCGAGGCCGCATTGAGCAGTGTACGCTGTGCCCGAGATCATGCCGGGTTAATCGACTGGCGGGAGATCACGGCGTCTGCGGTCTTTCCGATACGATGCGGATGAGTCATGCCCTGCCTCACTTCGGCGAGGAACCCCCACTCTCAGGGACAAACGGTGCCGGTACGATTTTTTTCTCGTCCTGTAATCTCCGATGCATCTATTGTCAGAACTACCAGATCAGTCGCGATATGGCGGGAAGACCGGTCGCTGTCGATGAACTGTCGGATATTATGATCGATCTTCAGGAACGTAACTGCCATAATATTGAAGCGGTCACTCCCACTCCCCATGTTTTCCGGTTTGTCGACTCCCTTCAATATGCCTGTGAGAAAGGGCTTCATCTTCCCCTCGTCTACAATTGCGGTGGGTATGAAAATCCCGACATCTTGACAATCCTTGACGGTGTTGTTGATATTTATCTCCCCGATTTTAAATACGGCGATGGCAGAGCTTCTTTTCGTTATTCCGGCGTGAGAGATTATCACCACTTCGCCGTGAAATCTCTTCAAGAAATGGTCCGACAGGTGGGAGCCGTTCTTGAAACGGACGGAGATGTAGCCCGACGAGGTGTCATCATACGCCATTTGATTTTGCCCGGAGAAATCAGTAACAGTATCAATGTCCTTGAGTTAATCAAGGAGCATATTTCACTTTCGGTACCGATCAGTATCATGGCTCAGTATAGTCCGGTTCCTCCGGTCAAAAACCATGCTTCACTGGGTAGAACCATAACAGCGGCGGAGTACGAGACGGTGGTCGAGAGGGCTGTTGACATGGGATTTGATCATATCTTTGTTCAAGATGTTGGTGATGAATGTCAATTAATTCCCGATTTTGAAAAGGACCAGCCGTTTCTATGGGATGATTAATGCCGGAATGATTGATAATTCTTGCAGTGATTATACTATGTGGCAGAGTCATCGAATCTTGAGTAAAAACAGATCATATGATAGAAATGGCTCGTGAGGTTGCTGTATGCCAGAATTTTCACAGTTTGGAAAAATTCTTCTTATCATTGGTCTCATAATCGCCGGTCTCGGACTTATTATGCTGGCGGGTGATAAGATACCATGGTTAGGCCGTCTCCCCGGAGATCTCTTCTTCAAGGGGGAAAAAGGTTCTTTTTATTTTCCGATAACCACATGTATTTTAATCAGCATCATCATTTCCTTTATCCTGTATCTCTTCCGGCATAAATAAAACGTTAAGCTTATCAGCAATCAGTTGTTAGCTGTCAGCATCATTTCCCCAGGGGAACGGTATGTCCGGTCACTATGGTGTTTCCGCTGCTGTGGTCAGGTGATCGGAGGGTGGTGAAGAGACGGGAGCCGAATTGCAGTGGTGCTCCCATGGATATGGTTACGGCACGTGATACAAATTCACCCCCGGCGGTGGTGTAAAGGTAAATATACCGTCGGAAAGATTCATATTTGTTTTCATGTCTGAAAACGTAAGTTTTGTTGTGTTTCCATACATATCGGCGAAACTGAAATTCATTATGAAGAACGTATCTTTGTGCACTTTCATGAAGAGTTTTTCGATGCCGAGTTCCTTGCTTCGAGGGAGTAAGCAGAGGTCATAATACCCGTTTGCATCAATCTTATTGGGGCCGGCGAAGGAAATCTGAAAATCATCCTGGAGTTTGCCGACACCCATCATAAAGCGCACCGTCATCTTAGATGACAGGATTTTTTGGGCATCCTGAACATAGACGAGATTATCTTCCGGTACATACAACCATGCCTTTTCAGGATTAATGACGAGTTTTTTCTGGGAGGGTGTGTGATAATCCCAAAGCATCCGCTGTGGTTTTTTAAAATATACCACGCCCGTTTCGGTTACTGTCTGGTTTACTGATTTGATGGTTGCCTCTTGAATGAAAGATGCCTCTAAATCATTTGTTTGCTC
The DNA here is from genome assembly GCA_964498145.1 of uncultured Syntrophaceae bacterium. Lineage (GTDB taxonomy): Bacteria > Desulfobacterota > Syntrophia > Syntrophales > UBA6807 > DSDU01. The sequence goes on along the minus strand of CAZCGI010000192.1, from coordinate 1,994 downwards.
GTACCGCTCTTGCACGTTTGTTATTACCTGTGTCAGCACAGGGTCTTGGGCGTGTGCGGAAGCACTCGACAACAGAAGCAAGAATGCGAAAATCCATGAGAAATGCTTATTTATAGTATTACGAGGGCGCGTTATTGTATTTGCATGTTCTGACAGTTGATAGCTATACGAAATAGCCCGGCAACGTAAGGGAATTAATAAGAAAATTCTCAACCATTTAATTATATTGAACATATTGAGTGCCTAAGTCATATGCAAAGTGGTCTAAATTAAAAACAACAGTGAATTTTCGATAATCATCAACAGGTTTATCAACAGCCTTGTCAACATTCTTGTGGATTTCTCTTAAAAGGTAATGTTTCTGTTTATGTGGAGCGAAATTCCAGGTTCCACCGTTGCTCCGTCCCTTCAGGGCTTGATTCTTGACGTCAGGGAGGTGGCCTATGAAATGAGTCTGTTCATTTTTATCTTTGCCTGTTACCCCCATCACGTTCCGTAAGGGGGTAACGGGCGATGGTTATTTCCTCGTGCTTATGCGATTTTAACTCTCCATCCGAAGGGATCGTCCTTCTCACCGTACTGAATCTGTAAAATTTCGTTGTAGAGTCGTTCCGTCAGAGTTCCGATTTTCCCTTCGTTGATGGTGTATTCTTTCCCCCTGAAATAGACCTGTCCGACGGGAGAAACGATGGCGGCCGTTCCCGAGGCGAAACAGTCGCTGATCGTTCCCTTCGCATGAGCGGCAAGAATCTCGTCCATTGAGAGGGACCGTTCCGAAACTTTTATTCCCCAGTGCCGTGCCAGTTGAATGACCGAATCCCTGGTTACGCCAGGCAGGATACTCCCCGCCAGAGGTGGCGTGATCAGTTCGTCTTCGATCATAAAGAAGATGTTGCTCGTTCCGACTTCTTCGATATATTTCATTTCAAGGGCATCCAACCAGAGAACCTGGGTATATCCCATGTCCTTTGCTTTTTCCGCTGCATAAAGGCTTGCGGCATAATTGCCGGCGGCTTTACAGTACCCGATGCCCCCGCGAACGGCCCTGACGTATTCTTCGCTCACGTACATTTTGGTGGGGTTGAATCCCTGTGGGTAATATGCACCCACGGGGCAGAGGATGATATAAAAGTAATACTCTGCAGAGGGATGAACGCCCAGGGCTTTTTCAGTTGCTATCATCGTCGGTCGTATGTAAAGAGATGTTCCGCTGCTTCGGGGTATCCAGTCTTTTTCAAGGAGAACAAGTTTTTTCAGACCATCCAGGAATAGATCCTTATCAATCGTGGGCATGACCAGACGTTCCGCCGAAGCATTCATTCTCTCGATGTTCATGTCAGGCCGGAAGAGATAAATTGAGTCGTCTTTCCCGCGGTACGCTTTCATTCCTTCGAAAATAAGCTGTCCGTAATGGAGGCACATGGCAGCGGGGTCAAGTTGCAATGGCCGGTATGGTTCGATTGATGCAGTGTGCCATCCCTTTCCCTCTGTGTATTCGACGATGAAAAAGTGATCGGTAAAAATTCCTCCGAATCCTAATTGAGATTCGTCCGTCGGTTTCTGTTTCATTTTCTCCGGAGCTGCCGTCGTGATTTTAATTTCCATAAGAAAATCCATCCTCCTTGATTTGTTTCTCTCGGGTTGATATGCAGTGCAACCCGCTGTGTGTTCAAGAACCACTAATTCTATCTTCGATGTGCTGAAGTCCTATCGAAAAACCTGGTAAATCTGAAAAAAAACTTACTCACAATATCACTTAATTTCTTTAACATCAAGTTTCTGTGAATCAATAGTAACATATTCATTAAAAGTCTTTTCTGTGTTTACCTGACCCGTTCAGGAAAAAGAAATTGGCAACGTGTGGCGTTCATAAAATATGAATATCTCAAAATATTTTGAGGTCGAATCATCTCACCATCGTCTGGAATCATGGAATATTTAACCTGAGTTCCCGGAAAAATGTAACGATGAAATGGGTTAACGTATTAATAACG
>CAZCGI010000191.1:0-4197 GCA_964498145.1 uncultured Syntrophaceae bacterium | reverse complement strand
AAACAACCCCAGCGGCCATGCAATTATGGGGGCTTTCATGATTCTTTCGATGTGAACTTCCACTCTGAGATGTGCCTTCGGGCTGAGTGTGCCGTTGTGATGGCTTTTTGATGATATATGAGCCAGTGCACGTTTTCCCTCTTCTGCGGTAAGGCCATACTTGTTAAAATAAGCGGTGGCCAACATGGCGAAACCCCCCGGCGCCGTAATGTTGGCGAAGATAGCTCTGTTTTGTGAACCCAGAAGATTTCCAAAGTCGGGAAGACCGCCATATCCTGTGTCTTTTAATTTCTCTGCGCCGAAGGCAAGGGCGATATCACAGGCACCGGATGCGACGGCATAACAGGCACCACGGAATGATTCCGTTCCGCTTGCGCAGAAGTTTTCCACCCGTGTTACCGGAAGAAAGGGAAGTTTTAATGTTTTCGGAAGCGCCAAGGCGCTTTTTCCTACATTCACTTCATCGAAACAGGTAGCGAACCATGCTGCATCGATGTCACTTTTCTCAATTCCCGCATCTGCTATGGCTTCCTGAAATGCTTCGACGATTAAATCCGAAGCGCTCTTGTCCCATAATTCACCGAAGCGGGTACACCCCATACCTATTATAGCAACTTCATTCTTTATACCTTTAGCCATTGTATATTCCCTCCTGATCGTATGTTCAGAGTGAAAAGAGTCTGTTTGTAAAACTTATGACAAAAAACCTGACTCTCGTATGCTGTTCTATTTTCAGCATCATTATTTTACGGGAACGGCTTTCCAGAAGTAGCCGTGGTACCCTCTGTCAGGATCGGCGTACTTTCTTCGAAAACTCATTCTTACCGGCATCCCGACGGAAACCGTATCAAGGGAACAATCCGTCAGATCGAGCAAAATTCTTCCTCCTTCCTCAAAATCAACGAGGCCGTAAATCTGAGGAGGGTCCCAACTGAAAGCGAGATTATCGCCGGTAAATGCTGTGAGGGATCCTGTCTTGTCGGAGAATCGATAGTCTTCCATTTCATCGATGGCACCGCAGTCTGGATTTACGCATACTCTTTGTTTCGGGTACTGAGGTGTTCCACATGCCTTACATTGTGATCCGATTAATGCCGTAATTTCTTTTCCGCTCCTTCCTAATGTGCTCATCGCCGTCGGCGCTATTTCCTCTCCGCGAATTCCAATTTCCAAAGGTAAAAGATTTCGGTAAACGAGATATTTCCCATAAACATTGATATCGTTTCTGACAGCCAGGTGACCGGATATTCCCTTTATGCCTTCCTTGGCTGTTGCGATTTTGTCTGTTATTTCAAAGTAGAGGGCATCGCTTCCGCTTCCATAGCTGACGACCATGATCTTATCCCCCGGCTTTGCTTCTTCGAGCGCCGCAACAAATGACATCAGTGCCATAGCCGAGCCGGTATCACCGATATTAGCGATCATATTGTCTTGTAATTGCTCTGGGTTTGCCCCGATTCGTTTGGCGATTCCATTAAGGGCGCCCGTTACAGGACAGGCGATTATAATTTTAGAAAAGTCGGCAATGTTCTGATTATATTTTTTGACTAATCCATTGACTGCTTCAGGTATAATTTTTGAGTATCCTTCCTCTCGAATCCACCTCTCTTCCCACGTGTGTATAAATTTTTCTGTTGATGTACGTCGGAAATCAATAAAATCATGTGAAACGGAATACGAACCTTTAAATTCAGCAATTATATCCTTACTTCCGGTCAGGAATGCCGCTGCACCATCACCATACGTGAGTTCTTGTGCGCTTCCTGGTTTTGCAAGTCTGCTTTCACCGGCACAGACCATGATTGACGTTTCGTCATTCACTGCATCAAGAGCCGCGAGAAGAGCCGTTGTCCCCGCTCTTGTTGAACCGCTGAAATCAGCTGTTCTCACCCCGGACTTGCAATCTAACCCATCCGAAGCAATGACTGCATTTTGTCGTTCTGCAAACGGCATTGATGTTGAAGCCAGGTAGAAACCGTCCATACAGTTCCTGTCTTTCTTTTGCAGACAGTCAAGAGCTGCGGCAACTGCCATTGTAATTGCATCCTCGTCGTAATTAGCGACAGCTTTTTCACCACGAGCGTGGGCAGCATTTGCGGGGTTGAACCAGCCGAGTTGTTCAAAAATCAGCTTGCGGTTCATGCGATACCAAGGAATGTAGGCACCATACGATGTAATTCCAACCATAATATCCCTCCTAAATATGAGATTGTTAAAGCATCAGCAATAACGTGTTGAGGCAATTTCCAGCACCGAGCGAAAACTGAGAAAAACCTGTCACGAAACTCAAAAAGAAAAAGCAGTTTAGAAACAGTTAGCAGTAATCGAAACAGTACGGAATCGTTATCTCCAATCCTTCTCCACAGTATGAAAATAACCCCCGAATGATCCAGACGAACCTGGTGTGTGAGAAAAATCGGTTACTCTCGTATCTATCAGCTTCCAAATAAAAGCATAAATTATGCCATGGATAAAAAACAATATTTTATAAATATTGTTATAGGTTAGAAGGGTTCACCGGTTAAACAAAGTACATTCTAAGTCATTATATGGGCATCCGTTATCATGTGGACGTTTTTGAGGGTGTATAAGATCAATTCTCGAAGCATATTAACCGAACTCTCTTTCTCGTGGAAACATGTAAGAGAAAATTGTTTTGACGTGTGTATAGCAGCTGCGAATAGGCTGGAGACATGTCTAATTATATGTTGCATGCTTTTCCTAGTGCCATCGTCAACTGATAACTAATTGGTAATAATCTAGTTTAACTTTTTTTGCAAATTATTTCCTTGCTATATATGGGAGGGACCTAAAAGGAGAAGTATTGGAACGTTAGTCTCATATAATAATCAAAAGCTCGGTGGGTGGAAAGGAGGGAGTATTAAAAACCACCCACCGATCTTTTAATATGGGGTCTGGCTTTTCCGTGTGCTTTTCCAAGATTCCCCTTTTATTGATACTAGTTAATACATGAGTGCAGTCCATCCGGAGGGAGAATGAACGCCTGCAACGACCTGTCGATCGTTGCGGGCGTCCGAGGGAGGTAATAATGTCAGATCTTCTCTGATCGCATATCTTGCACTCATGTACATCAATTTAGCAATTAACATGCCACATATTATCTGTTTTATATACTCGTGGCAAAAGTGTCGACATAAGACTAGTTCAAAGACATTTCGTTGCAAGCCTTTCGGATGTGCTTGCCTTATATTGCGCACTGGCAAGGGTTCATTATTGTTGTCTAACAACGACTGCCTTTTGACAGTTGTTGACAGTGCTCCTAGAGCGCTGAGGAGTGTGTAATAGTTACAGGAATAGTGCAATGTCATATAAAGAGGATAATCTCGACATGTTGGGACGACGGGGTGATTTTCAACAGCCTTTTCAGGAAATGACATCTTTGGGTTGACAAATATGCGACAATGCACACTCGAGTCAACATCTCGGTTCATTGTGTCCTCACCGGCAATCGGCAAATAAGTTTTCCAGAAGCCGACACCCCCGACAGTGCATCAGTCGGGGGTGCTGCCCCTACGATCTCAGTTCCTAGAAGTATTTATGTCACGGAACCTCATTTCTGACCAAACATTGTTGCATATCTTTTTCGAGATCTTTCGTTGCTTTTTTTACTTTTTTTTCAAATTCATCGAGTTCTTCTGGTCTCATGATGGTCTCTCCCTTCATGTTGGTTTCTGTTATTTTTCTTAGGATTTCGCGAATTGCAATTATTGTTAAACAGTTCCGGCCATACCAGAACTCCTCCGGCGATCAGGGGGCCTCTTGAGAAGGCTCGTTGATAATGAGAATGCATATTGTGACGTTCTTCCGGCAGCATGTCGACACCCCCTTAACTTATGTATTTGTCATTAACTATAGCAATAATGATGCCACCAATGGTGCTGATATATTATCAATAAAATTAATATGATATGATTGACCACCCGAGTACTGTGCAGGTACGCTCTATGTAAATATGCCCATAGATGCAATCATGCACATATAAATAGTTTGGCGATAAGAGGAAACAATATGCAAGGAGTTACCGAGAGGTCTGGTGCAAGGCAATGTTTACATTGCTGGATGATGAGAAAGAGAAGCATTATATGTGACCGGAAAATTACGCATATGAAGAACGATTGCGGCGTTTCAGGTAACGCCGCAATCGCTAAGTACATCTATCGACCAATATAGTTCGGT
>CAZCGI010000190.1:0-4198 GCA_964498145.1 uncultured Syntrophaceae bacterium | reverse complement strand
GAGGCCGCCTCGGACACTGTATCGATGATCTGATGGACTTCTTTTTCTTTCACCCCGACCAGAGAAACGACGACCAGTGAAGCACACCCGATCAGCATACCCCAGGCGCCTGGTTCGATAACGGTATGAATACCGGCAAATTCTTTAAGCAAGCTCAAAAGGACACTGGAACCAAGCCCCATAAGCGCACCCCAGAACACGCCATTGCTGGTGGTTCGCTTCCACCGAAGGGTAAAGACGAGGGGAGGGAATATGGTTGCTACCCAGATACCCCATGCCGCTGCGGCGATCCACATGAGAAGCTCGGGTGGATGAAAAACAAAGGGAAGGGGAACCAGCGCCACAGCGATCATTCCATATCGGGAGATATAGAGTTCCTGTTTTGCCGTCAGGACCCTTCCTTGCTTCTTCAAGTAAGGGGTCAGGAAATCTCTAATAACTGTTGAGGTTGCGGTCACCATAAAGGAGTTGACTGTCGACATGATTCCCGACAGAACGGCTCCGACCATCAGGCCGGCACCGATTGACCCGAAGGCATACATTACGTAGGTCGGGCCTGCGAGATCGGGCTTCGCCAACTTGGGAACCGCACCGGTTTCAGTCAGATACCGCATGAAAAACCCTGACCACTCAGCCCAGCTGAACACCATGTAGACGACAAGAGATACCACCAGGGCCGTTTTCAGAGCGCTGACTTTCTTGATAGCGTAGAAACGGGATATAACGTGAGGCGCTGCCGAAACGCCCAGACCGAACATGAGGGCCCATGATATCATGCCCCAGACACTGCCGCCTCCTTTGAAGCTGCTCTTGAATATATCCATATACTCGGGAATTCCCGAAAGGGTTGAAAAACAGTTCGTCCAGCCGCCACAGAGCCTGATTCCTACGATCAGCATTGCAACTGCACCGACACACATCAAACACGCCTGTAAAAATTCGCTGTAAATCGACGCCTTGATCCCGCCCAATGTTGAATATGCTATCATGATGATAACACCGATGATACAGCCCTGCCAGAATTCAAACCCGAAAACGGTCTGTCCGATATAGCCCATAGCGAGATACTGTGCCAGCATATAAGGGAATACACCGATAAAAATACCGAGGGCAATAACCTTGGCAGCCTTTTCATTACTGAATCGAGCCCGGATCGCGTCGGGAATTGTCAGAATCTTATACTGGGTCACCATCTTTCGTATCGGAACGGCAACCAAAAAATACCTCAGGCCCATCCCAATAAGGGCGAACAGCTCCAGTACCAGCATCGGGCTGTAACCATTTAAATAAAGCTGACCGGGACCTCCGACGAACCCCCAGCCACTCATAAAACTTGCAGCGGCGGAAAAGGCTACAAATGTCGGTCCAATTGCCGCACCGCCGATAAAAAAGTCTTTGGCACTTTTCATGCCGCGAGAAACATAAACTCCAATACCAAGCAATACCAATATATAAATGACGACGACCAGACCGGTCTGCCATCCTTTCGCCATTGCGAGTTCAGCACCCATACTTTCCATAATAATGCCTCCTCAATAATAATCCTGCATTCACTTTGTTAAAAGTTCTCTAATCAAAATCAATATCTTCATCAGGGCGCTCTATCTTCTCGTAATACCAGCACACATAGATCAGTGATAAAACAACAGTGGCAACGGGAAAACCCAGCATGAAGAAAAATGTCAGAGTCGGAACACCTAATATCATGTTTTGATTCCTCCTATCTTTTGTATCCGTTAAATTATCATACTTGTTAAAAGCTGCAGCCGTTTGACGGAACCGATTCCTGGTTCGATCGGTTCCGTTGTTATTGTTTTTTTATTCTTCGCGGTTCGCCTTAAGACACAGTTATGGATAAGGCAAAATTGATGCCACCAAGTTAAACATCAACAAGCTTTTATGACGACCAGGAATGAAAACAAACAAGGAAATCATAACCTACTGTATATACTTGCATTATTCAAGGCACAGCTGTCATAGCCCAAAAATTCCGACAGTATTATCAACCGCCATGATATCTTGAAAAGCATCTTTTCAACACCATATGTAACCCCTCATTTCCCCCGATAATCTCGTATTGACACCAAATGCATGACCAGAACAAGTCATCCATGACTTGATCCGTCATACACCATGAAAGCTCTAAGGGACTGTAATACCCTTACATTATGTTCATCCTTCTCTTAATTGCCGGATACGGACCCCACTGCAAGTCAGTAATGACTTATATGGGCGAAGCAGACAAAGCAAACAGCAACGCCGTCATATGAAAACACCATAATGTAAATATATTTTGATCATTCTTCCCTTTCACCAATGTACATAGAATCCTGCAATCTTCAGCCACAAATCGACATAATGAGAGCGACTCAACCATTCAAACCGGAAGCACATGAAAACAAATGGAAATAAAATGCAGAGGACAGATACATAGCATGCCGGAATGGTAAAGCGGCACGACGCGACATTCACGGCACGGTAATACGTGGTTATATGGGCGAGGATAAGTCACCGGTGACTTACTTTTGCGATAACACCGGCGGACTGTGTTGACACGAAACAAATAAATTTGAAAAATTACGTAAAAAACAACCTTTTCAGAATGCCACATTACCTTTGGCATCGGCCACAGCGAGCAACCTGTCGTTTCATCTCACTACAACTTCTTAACTAATTGATATTTAAGCATATATTTCAAATCATACAGAACAAACAAACATATCTTTTATCAGACTTAACCTGATTTATCCAGACGACGACCTCCTCAACAGCGTAAGACGCAACATTTTTGTTTGGTACCAAATAGTCTTAAGCACCCTGCCATCAACCTTAGCGCATCGGGCAATCCCGCTTCTGCACCGCATCGACAGGACAATCGGCTTGTTGCCGCCCGAATCAACAGGCCCGCATCAACACGATTCAACATATTTTTTTGCCTTATCACATCATTAATACGACAGCGCGCGCCAAGGAACGTATTGACGAAGTGGCATACCAATTGCTGTTACGTACCTCAAACGACATCATAAAGAAAACTTAAAAAATGAATATTATGTTCGGGAGGTCATCCTCATGAAAAATACAGATGAAAGCAGAAACATAATCCACGGAGCACTTGAAGGCGTCAGGGTTCTTGATTTGACTATCGCCTATAATGGCCCTTTCTGCACAATGAATCTGGCGGATCACGGTGCCGAAGTGATCAAAATCGAGAGACCGGGGATAGGAGATCAAACACGAGAATGGCCCCCGTTCAAGGACGGAGCCAGCGGATACTTTGCTTTTCTGAATCGCAACAAAAAAGGTATGACCCTTAATCTTCGAACCGAAGAAGGAAAATTCATCTTTAAGGAACTCGTCAAGACAGCGGACGTGGTGGTTAATAATTTCAAGCCTGGAACAATGGAGAAGCTGGGAATCGGATACGACGTCCTCAGTGCCATCAATCCGAAAATCATTTACGCATCCAGCTCGGGTTTCGGATCATACGGCCCTCTGAGTGACCGACCGGCATACGACAATATCGCTCAGGCGCTGGGAGGAATGATGAGTATTACGGGATATCCCGACGGTCCGCCCGTCAAGATCGGACCTGCCGTCGGTGATAATTTCACGGGAACCTACATGGCCCTTGCAATCACCATGGCCCTGTATCGGCGGGAGAAAACCGGCATCGGACAAAAGCTCGAAGTAGCCATGGTCGCCACGGTTATATCAATCCTCGAATGAGCGATCATACAGTACACCTTGAAAGGTGAAATGAACGGTCGTGTCGGAAATATCGATCCCTACACATCACCCTTTGACATGTATGAATGCAAGGACGGCTATATCGTCATCGCCGCGGCAAGTCAGAATCTCTGGGAAGATCTGTGTCGAGCCATGGGCAAACCCGAGCTGATCAATGATCCCGATCTCATTACCACAAAGCTTCGGGTAGAAAACTATTTTACGAAACTGAAACCGATCTTTGTAGAATGGACGGCAGGAAAGACGCTTGCAGAGCTTCAGGAAATCCTCGAAGAAGCTGGAATTCCCAACGCCCCCGTGCTGAATATCGAGCAGGTGGTCAACCATCCGAACACGGCGGCACGGGAAATGGTCGTCGATGTTGAAGACCCGGTGCTCGGCACCATCAGGGTACCGGGCGTTCCCATTAAGATGTTCGGAACGCCGGGAAGCGTAAAGGCGCCGGCTC
>CAZCGI010000189.1:0-4350 GCA_964498145.1 uncultured Syntrophaceae bacterium | reverse complement strand
CCAGGACAGCATCAGGACGTTCCTTCTGTACGATTTTTTCAACAACATCCGCCGTAATAGGCTCAATATACGTTTGATCCGACATCTCGGGATCCGTCATAATCGTTGCAGGATTCGAGTTGAGAAGAACTATCTCATAGCCTTCTTCTCGAAGAGCTTTGCAGGCCTGTGTCCCTGAATAATCAAATTCGCAGGCCTGACCGATGACAATCGGACCGGATCCGATAATAAGAATCTTTTTCAAATCCGTTCGTTTGGGCATATATTTAACTCTTTAGATATGCTGTCGCTCTGCAATCATTGCGAGCAGCAAGGTTGTTGTTGCTGTTCTATATTTAAAGTTTCATGTTTTACGTTTCTGATTCACGACAGCTCCATTATTCCCACTCGATCGTGCTGGGCGGCTTGGAGCTGATGTCATAAACGACTCGATTGACTCCTTTAACTTCGTTGATGATCCGCGACGACATACGGCTCAGCAGGTCATAGGGCAGCTTCATCCAGTCTGCCGTCATACCGTCAAGACTCGTTACAATCCTCAATGCCACCACATTGGCATAGGTCCGTTCATCACCCATAACGCCGACGCTTTTCACGGGCAGCAGCACGGCAAATGACTGCCATACGTCTTCAAAATGATCGTAGGTTGCTATTTCTTCCTTGACAATCCGATCGGCCTGACGAAGCACATTCAGATCGGATTCCGTTACCTCTCCGATAATTCTCACGGCCAAGCCCGGACCGGGAAATGGTTTCCGTTTTAGCAGGGTATCGGGCAGCCCTAGTTCCTTACCAAGCACTCTCACTTCGTCTTTAAACAGTTCTTTCAGAGGCTCAATCAATTCAAAGCCGAGTTCCTCGGGAAGTCCTCCCACGTTATGATGACTCTTGATCATCGCCGACGGCCCGCCATGGGCGGATCTGCTTTCGATGACATCGGGATAGAGGGTACCCTGCGCAAGAAATTCGGCGTTATCAATATCTGCTGTTTCCGCCTGGAAAATCCGGATGAACGTTTCGCCGATTCTTTTTCTTTTTTGTTCAGGATCGATAACCCCTTTCAGAGCATCGAGGAATTCCTGTTTCGCATCGGCAATACGAACATTCAGCGGATAATCGTCTCTAAAAATTCTTCTTATTTCTTCAACTTCATTCGCCCGCAACAGGCCGTTGTCAACAAAAACCGCCTTCATCTGATGACCGATAGCCCGATCGATAAGCGCTGCCACAACGGCGGAATCTACTCCGCCCGAAAGTGCACAGATGACGCCGGAACTTCCGACCTGTGAGCGGATTCTTTCCACCGATTCATCAATAAATGCACTCATGTTCCAGCCACCCTGACACCCGGCAACACGATAGAGAAAATTGCGGAGTATGTCGATGCCCTGCGGTGTATGGACGACCTCGGGATGAAACTGAACACCGTATATCTTTCTTTCATCATCTCCCATGGCGGCAACGGAACAGGTCGCCGTTCGCGCAACCACCTTGAATCCGTTCGGGACGTCCGTTACATGATCTCCATGACTCATCCAGACATCAAGAGTCTTCTGCAATCCGTGAAACAGTGACGAAGGGTCGAGCGTCTCCATTCTCGCGGGACCGTATTCCCCGCTTCGCCCCTTTTCGACCTTTCCCTCCATGACCAAGGCGGTGAGCTGCATACCGTAACAGATGCCAAATATGGGGATATTGAGCTCAAAGATACCTTCATCAAGGTCGGGATGGTCTTTATCAAGAACAGATGCCGGTCCGCCTGAAAATATCAGTGCCGCCGGATTGAGTTCCTTCAATTCATCCGCTGAAATCTTATGATGTACAATTTCCGAATAAACGCCGAGTTCCCTAACTCTCCGGGCGATAAGCTGGGCATACTGAGATCCGAAATCAAAAACCGCAACCAATTCTTTCATGGTTCATCCTTTGCTTTTGTATTTTTTCATTAACTCGACAAAACGGCCGAACAGATACCTTCCGTCGTGAGGTCCAGGTCCGGCTTCGGGATGAAACTGGACGGAAAACAGCGGCAGTGTCATGTGCCGTATCCCTTCCAGGGTCCCGTCATTGAGGTTCATATGGGTAATCTCAATGGTGTCTTTTGTGAGGGAATCGATATTGACACAAAAGCCATGATTTTGCACGGTAATATCGATCTTACCGGTCATCATATCTTTCACCGGATGATTTCCGCCATGGTGACCGAATTTCAGTTTATATGTATCGCCGCCAAGGGCCAGACCGATCAGCTGATGGCCCAGACAGATACCAAACAGGGGCATCGTTCCCAGAGCGATTAATGCCCGAATCGTATCGACGGCATAGGTCACCGCAGCGGGATCGCCGGGACCGTTCGAAAGCAGGACGCCGTCGGGTTTCAGTTTCAGTATTTCATCAACTGTTGTTGCTGCCGGAACAACCGTAATAGCACAACCAGAATCATTCAGTTGCCTGATTATACTCGTTTTTACACCGAAATCCAGAACGACGACCTTCGGTCCCGTTGCACCATTGACGGTGCAGGGACTTTCACAGGTAACTTCCCGGACCAAGTCCCGTCCAATAAGGTCCGGTGATGAACGTACTTTTTCGATGAGTGAGTCGGGATTGAGATCTTCCGTGGATATGACCGCCCGCATGGCACCGACTTCCCTGATATGTCGCGTCAGTGCCCGCGTATCAACCCCTTCAATACCTACAACGTCATATTCCTTGAGAAACGTATCAATATCTTTTGTCGATCTCCAGTTGCTGGGCTCACGGCACACTTCTTTAACAACAAATCCCTCCAGCCAGAGGGCCCGTGATTCCATGTCGCTTTCATTTATTCCGTAGTTCCCGATCAAGGGATAGGTCATCGCTACAATCTGTCCTTGATAGGACGGATCCGACAGGACTTCCTGATATCCCGTTAATCCGGTATTAAAAACCACTTCACCGAAACGCTCACCGGTTGCACCAAAGGATGTTCCTTCGAAGCGTTTGCCATCCTCCAATATGAGTATCGCCTTATTGCTCATTGCTTTCTTTCGCCTTGTTGTCTGCCGATTGTTACACTTTTCTGCCATGCGCTCATTTTCGGCGACTTGTGCTACAGGTTAAACTCCGATAGTTTTCGAAATAAAACATTATTTCACCGGTTCCGTATGGTGACCGTTCATTAAATCTCATATTCCGTCACTCCATCTCGAAACTGTTCTTTCTTGAAGTTTACGGGAATCGACGTAGGATAATTTCCAGTGAAACAGGCCGTGCAGTGGAGTGTTCCATCCGGCACAGCCTCAAGCATTCCCTCAACTGAAAGATATGCCAATGAATCTGCTTCGATATACTTTTCAATTTCCTGGACTGTGTGAGACGACGCGATCAATTCTCCGCGTGTTGATATATCGATCCCGTAAAAACAGGGTGATATAACGGGCGGAGAACTCACCCTGACATGAACCTTTACAGCACCGGCATTCCGTATAATTCTAACCAATTGTTTCAGTGTTGTTCCCCGTACAATCGAATCTTCCACGACCACAACTCGTTTGCCTTTCAACACTCCCGTCACCGGATTAAATTTAACCTTCACATCCCGATCACGTTTTTTTTGATGTGGTGCTATGAAGCTCCTCCCGACATAGTGGTTGCGGATAAGGCCAATTTCAAAGCGCAGTCCCGATTCCTGTGCGTATCCCAAGGCAGCTGTATTCGCCGAGTCAGGAACGGCAATTACAATGTCGGCATCACAGTGAGCCTCTTTTGCCAGTCTTTTTCCGAATCGCCGCCTGGTTTTATCGACCTTTTCATGAAATATAATGCTGTCAGGCCGTGAAAAATATATATATTCAAACACACACAGGGCCTTTTTCTGCCCCTGAGGCAAATATCTAGATGTTACTCCATTCTCATCAATGATAATCACCTCACCCGGTTCTATATCGCGTATATACTCCGCACCGATAATATCAAGGGCACAGGACTCAGATGCAACAATCATCGCATCTCCCGATTTGCCGAGACAGAGAGGCCTGAACCCATAGGGGTCCCGTGCTGCAATTAATTTTGTCGGTGCGAGAAAGACAAAACAGTACGCTCCGTCAAGCGCTGACAGTGATTCAATGATCATCTCTTCGATCATTTGCTTTTTCGATCGTGCTATAAGATGAAGAACAATTTCACTGTCAGAAGTCGTCTGAAAGATCGACCCCTGTTCCTCCATCTCCCTTCGCAACTCCCATGCATTAACGAGATTTCCATTATGGGCGGCTGCAATCTGTCCGGCCTTGAATTGTATCAAAATGGGCTGGGCATTGATAAGACCCGACGAACCGGTTGTAGAATAACGGTTGTGGCCAATTGCAG
>CAZCGI010000188.1:0-4350 GCA_964498145.1 uncultured Syntrophaceae bacterium | reverse complement strand
GCATAATCGTGATGTCACTGCCGTCGACCTGACTCATGACGGATTGACCCTTGTTTCGGGCAGCCGTGACGGGACGGTGCGCATTTGGAGTTTTTCTACGTGCGCCGAGATTGAAAGCGTCTCATGGCATCCTGCGTGGGTGCAAGCCCTCACCGTTACCGCACAGGGGGATATTCTCGTTGCAACCCGCCTTCGGGATAGCACCAGAAAAGTATGGAACTTTGCAACGGGGCATTGCATCGGCACTCTTCGCGGTCACAGAGACACCGCCTGTGATCTTACCATAACCGGCGATGGAACACAGGCGCTGACGGTCAGCCTTGACAGAACGGCAAAAGCCTGGAATCTCTCAACGGAACAATGTACGAGGACGTTTGATTGTCCTGCAACCCCGGCGAGCGGCATTATTACCGCTCAGGATGGCATACATATCGTCACAACAAGCTGGTCGGGACCGTCGATCCTTTGGAATTTTGTAACAGGCAAGCCGACGGCCATCTTTGAAAATGTTTCTACCGCAGCGTTTTCTCCTGGCGACACATGGTTTATCACGGGAGATGACACCGGCGCCGTCATGCTTCGAGACGGCTTGACGGGTAACGTGATCCACCATCTCGGAACTCATAAAAAGATGATTTCATCCATAGTCCCGCTGTCCGGCGGGACACACTGTCTCACGGGAAGTACCGACAAAACGGTTAAACTCTGGAACACAGCGAACGGCACATGCCTTCGCACCTATCGTCACACAGAGATGATCCGGTCACTTGCCGTATCTTCCGACGGTACGCAGTTTGCGGCGGGAGACTGTTTTGGCGGAATCGCTCTATATCATATTGATCGGGAAGAACCATACCACATCCTCAAAGGACACCATAAATTCACTTTTTTCGGCGAGCTGCACGTGCGCGGCGAGATTTCCCGTATTGAAACAATCCCCGACGGAACAATAATGCTGACGGCATGTTACGATGGCACGATCAAGTCATGGGATATTAAAACCGGCAAATGTCTCCGCACGTTCGAAGGACACACGCGGCATGTTACCACAATGATTCTTCTCCGTGACGGCAGCCACTTTCTTACAGGAAGCACCGACGGAACGATCAGACGCTGGAATCTAAACAACGGCAATCATGAGGTTGTGTATGCCGATGAAGGAAACGGTATCCTATACATGACACCAACGGTCGATCTGACGGTGTTGGTCGTATCATTCCGGGATGGCAGCATTCTCTTTCTCGATATGGAGCATTTCTCCCCCCGTGGCTGCTTCCTCAATGTATCCGACGGATTCCTTTGGTCTACATTTCCCGACCACTGCGCACCCACAGGATGGATCTGGACCAATCGAGATGATCTGCTTCACATTATCGAACGAGATGCAATCGGCACCAATCCTGAGGCGCTGTCCTTTGATGATCAGCGCCGACGATCATATCTTCTGAGTCGGAATAATCGGAAGATGGTCATGACCCGTATATTCGACACGAAAGAATATGAAGGATATGCTGCCCGATATCATCACGCAGTAACCCTGAAGGGCAAGTCGCATACTTCGATCTCCGCGGCCATGCTGACAGACTGACTGTTCCTTCGGGAGAACATTATAGAAAGCAAGATATACTATGGTGATGCACCGTATTGTGTAAACACATATTCTGATTTTCACACGTGCTTGCAAACCAACACTATCTGCAAATGAAAGGAGGATATTGCCGATGCGCTATTTCAAACTGGGAGATGACCTGGATCTTATCATTGAAGGCTATGAAACGAATGCCAATCTATCGGATTACCAGCGGCAACAATGGTACCGTGATGGAAAGAAAAAAGCCGTCACTCATGAGATGTTCGGCATCGACCGGGACAATGCCCTGCGTCTGGATAACGGTGAACTCGTAGGATCATTTGCTGCGAACAGCGCACGGCGTTTCTGGGATTACGGGGAGGGTCACGTATTTCCTCCTATGGAAGACATCATACGGTTCGGAATTTTCATGCACCTCGACTGGTATCGGATACTCGCCCTTGCTCTCAAGAACGAATGGGAACATTATTTTGCCCATGAGGTAAAATCCTGGCGGGCCAATAAGGGCGACCGTCTCATCGATGTTATTTTCGATGCCGATGAACAGGAAATCCGCAATGCCCGCCGTTCCTTCAATCCCGACGGAGAGCAAATATTCAAGCTTCTTCTTTCATTTGCATTGTCGTCATCCCTGGAGCAAGAGACAATAGATGAATCACTCTCATTCCCGAAACATATCTCCATCGATTCCTTCCTCATGATCGTTCAGGAAATGATCCTCGGCGGATATTATCGGGGTGCGCATAACAGTCCAGAGCTAAACCTCTTCATTTCACAGAAACAACAGGAACACCGGATGCTCACATTAGGAACACCGGAGCAGCAGCGTGAATTCGAACTTGAAAAGAGCCGCTGGATTCAAATGAAAGGAGAAATCGAGGATCTTTACTTCCATATCGAAAGCCAGCGCTTGAGAAATGCTCATACGAAACGAGAATGGCTTTCAATTTTCGGAAATGAAGAAGTCACCCTCATGGAAGCGATTATCCGTTATGAGGCTATCGACAGCCGGTACAATCTCAAACGGGCAAATCCTGACTGGACACGTTCAGATATCGAACAGCAGGTCGCTCATGAAGAGGTTTCTCGAGGACGTGAACTTCGCGACCTCAGAACGGATGCCGCGATAGCCCCGCATTTGATCAGAAATTTCGAAGGCGGCACCGGCGGGGGAAATGAAGAACTGACGGCTTATGTTCAACAGTGCAAATACGTTCTGCGAACGATCAGGAAACTGTCCCACCCGGATCAATTGGAACATAACCCTGCCTATCGAAAGCTCACTGAAACGCAAAAAGAAAAGCTCACAACGATGCTCCTTACAAGTCTGGAGATTCGACCCGAAGAACTCGGATGGCCCGAGGGATATGTCCTCCATGACATGCGATCACTCGACGGTCTCAACAATGTCCTGTCGAGGGTCAAAGCGATCCTCGGCAATCCCGGTGTCGACATTGATGAAAGCCTTCAGATTCAGGGAGAGACAATCCCCGACAAGCTGGAATGGCTCATTACGGAAAACACCTTTCTGGATGAAGAAATCGACTCGGCTAAAGCGGAACTGCAGGCCCTCGCTGAAGACGATGAAACACGAAAACGTCGCAGCATCCTGGACTTTCCAGAAAATCATGACACCATTATCAACGACTTCCGTAAGCGAACCGACGACTACCTGAGAAAAGCGGAACGACTGGAAACCGATTTTGAAACACTGTTCAGCTAATAGCAGAAAAAGGATATCGCAATGGTAACGCTGGCCGAACTGAATCATATCGTTGAGGAACTGTTCTCCGACGGCATCTGCACACTGCCACGCATCATTTATGCCTGGGCATGGCGTGATCCCGATGGAACATTGGACCGGTTGCTGCGGCGTGTCGGCTCCTCAACAAGAATGGTGTCTCTGGTCATGGAACCCCATATCCACGACCAGGCCAAGGAAGACCAGGCTCTTCTGTCACAATGCATTATCAAAGCCGCCGAACGGCCTGTAACAGGCTTCCATCTATTGAAAGCCCTCTGCCAATTCCGGAAACACCGCATTGCAGGAATTCTCGAACATGCCCACATCGACCTGAATCTTCTTGAACAGCAACTTGAACAATCTCATCCTCTCCCGACTGATCGTCCGAAGCCGGCCGTACAGAGCGGAGGCATCCTGCTCACGTATGGACGGGATTTGCTTCTCTGCGCTGAACAGGGTGATTTCGACAACCTGTGTGATCGTCCCAGTGAAATCGATCGCCTGGTCCAGGTGCTCATGAGAAATCGAAAAAAGAACGCCGTTCTCACCGGACCGGCCGGAGTTGGCAAGACGGCTCTGGTAGAACTCTTTGCACGACGTCTCGCCCGGGGCGACGTACCGGATCGACTCAATGGTACCCGTCTTTACGAAATCAGCATGGGAAGCCTCGTGGCAGGGACAAGATATCGGGGCATGTTCGAAGAACGGATAGACATGTTGATAAAAACCCTTATTGCCTGCCAGCCGGCAATTCTCTTCATTGATGAGATGCATCTCTTGTGGGGCGCCGGCCGGGCTGAAGGCGCTCCCATGGACGGCGCGAACCTGCTGAAGCCCGCCCTGTCAAGTGGAAAGATCTCCGTTATCGGCGCCACCACGTCACGGGAATACCATCACTATATAACCCGCGATGCCGCTCTGGCACGCCGTTTTCAGGAAATTCGTCTGGAAGAACCTGACCGGCATGAGGTACTGGCCATCCTGAAGAAATGCGCCTCCGAAATCGAACAGCGCT
>CAZCGI010000187.1:0-4373 GCA_964498145.1 uncultured Syntrophaceae bacterium | reverse complement strand
CATCATGTTCGGAGAAGATAGAGAACTTATCCGGATGGCTGCCAAAGCGGGGGTAAAAATTATCTTTATCGGCATCGAATCCATCAATGCAAGCACCCTGGAATCCTACCACAAAGACCTGAACCTACGAGAACTCAACTACAACCGTTATTTGGATCTGATTCATGCTATACGAAAGGAAGGGATTGCAGTCCTCGGGGCATTCGTGGTCGGCGGAGATGATGACGACAGAACCGTTTTTCATTCCACATTGGAATTTATCAAAACTTCGGGAATAGATGTTCTGCAAATTACCAAACCGACCCCATTGCCGGGCACACAGCTTTGGAATACCCTCCAGGAAGATGGCAGAATTTTAAATCAACAGTTCCCGGACGCTTGGGATGACTATCGTCTTACAAAGCTCGTGTTTACACCAAAACAGATGTCGATTGAAGAGGTATACGAAGGATTTACTTATCTGCGAAAAATATTTTACGGCACTTCGGAAACCTTGAAGAGAACCTTGAAAACCCTGATAACTACAAAAAGTCCCGTTGCAACTCTGATTGCCTACAAATTCAATTCATCATACCGAAAGGCATTTTTAACGTCGGATCATTATAAAGAATACAACCGTCCGGGATTGGAAAGTAGATTCGAACCGTAGGACTGTTTCATATTTGAACCCCACTATCTTTATCGGCAATGAAAAACTCCATTTCTTCCTGCTTCTGGAATAATTCCATAGCATCACCCTCCCCTCCTTGCTCTCAATCGAAACAGAGATTCCCGATCGGTTTCCTCACCCGTCACACAACAAAATTACCCCTTGCATTTCTTACTATTACCGTTTACATTTACACGTGAATCACGGCATATACTCATCGTATCCGGCGTTACATTTCTCATAATTCCCATCATTTATAAATAAGGTGCAGGCATTCTGTTTTCCTCTCAAGAATTCGGTACTCACCCACTTCGGAGAAAAGATTCATCATGATCAGCCGTACAGAAAGGAGGGGGGTGGTAAACAAAATATTTCCCGCATGCAATCCCGAACCACCTCATGACAGAAACGACCACACCGGACTCTTCGAAACTTACTCTTCGGGAACATCCATATTCAACACTCCCTCAGTGGCGCTGTCCGTACATCGCCTCCGTCGACCTGGCGGGTTGCAAACAAAGAGGAACGTACATAATTACTAAGTACTTAATGTGAAAAAGTACTCATACCATTCTTACCTCCCGGACAGATGCATTCCGGAAAAACGAGGAGGATGAAGATGAAACGATATGCAGCATTTATAATTGTTGCGGTATGGCTCTCCTTTTTATATTTTCCCGGTGGAGCGTCTGCTCAAATGAAAACCGGAACATTTACCGTATCTCCCCTTATCGGCGGGTATGTTTTTGAAGGAAACCAGGATCTCAAAGACAAACCGGCCTACGGTATCGGTGTCGGATATAATCTCGATAAACAATGGGGTGCAGAAGCCGTCTTCAACTTTATCGACACTGAATCTGATGTGAGCCACGGAGATGTCAAAGCATATCTCTACCGACTTGACGGCCTGTATCATTTCAGTATGAACGACGTACTTGTCCCTTATCTGGCAGCCGGCATCGGCGGCATTACATTTGATCGCGATCGGGGAAGCAACAACGACGATCCACTGGTAAATTATGGTGCAGGGCTCAAGTATTTCATCACAGACACAATCGCTCTTCGCGGTGATATACGTCACGTTATATCTTTCGATTCAACCCACCACAACCTCTTGTATACTATCGGGCTGACATTTTTCTTCGGCAGTCAGCCTGAAGTGGCGGCACGGGACCGTCAGGACAGCGACGGTGACGCTGTTTACGATTATATGGACAAATGCCCCGATACACCGTCGGGTGTTACCGTCGACAGCTCGGGATGTCCCGTGGACACTGACGGCGACAGCGTGTATGATTACATGGACAAGTGCCCCGACACACCATCGGGTGTCGCTGTCAACAGTTCCGGTTGTCCCGTGGACAGTGACGGTGACGGTGTCTATGATTATATGGACTCCTGTCCCAACACGCCGTTCGGTTCCCGGGTTGATGAAAGAGGATGCTGGGTTCTTAAAGGCGTTCAATTCGATATCGGAAAGTCGACAATAAAACCGGCATCATATCCCATTCTTAATGAAGTCGTTGAGGTTCTGAGCAAAAATCCCTTACTCGATATAGAGATCCAGGGACACACCGACAGCACCGGTTCTGCCGAGCTGAATGTAAAATTGTCTCAAAATCGAGCTGGCTCCGTCCTGGAATATTTTGTTTCGAAGGGAATTGAGAGGACCCGCCTCTCGTTCCAGGGCTTCGGTATGGAAAAACCGATTGCATCGAACGCCACGGCTGAAGGTCGTGCCAAAAATAGACGGGTCGAGTTAAAGCCCGTTCAATAACGGATATTATTTGCTCGATTGCAGCGGGATGATGTCAACCATCATCCCGCATCGTATTATTTTCCTTAAATAATTTCCCCACAGAACCTCCCATCATGCCACGTCTCAGTGAATTAAACGTTGACTTCTTCCATATTCTCATATAACAACTTGACTAATAAATGTGTGCTTCGTGCCGATGTTTCATTCGGCGCCACTTCGTGGAAAAGTTGGTTACAGATATTTGAAACACGAAGATCGTGACAAATTCCTTCACGGTAAGTCTTTTTTCTGCCACGATTGTAATCCAACTTTGTTACACTCTTATGAAAGGAGGGTACAATCGTTGGCATTCGGTAAGGTAAAGTGGTTTAACCTGCAAAACGGTTATGGTTTCGTCGAAAACGATGAAGGTGGTGATGTTTTCGTGCACCACAATTCCATTCAAGCGGACTGATTCAGAACTCTTTCCGAGAACAAGAAGGTAGACTTCAATATCAAACCGGGCGTCAAAGGCCCCGTTGCTAAGAACGTCAGAATCATAGCGTCTCTTCTGTCTCTATCAACAAGGCACTCCACTCTTTTTATTTCCATGCGATTTTTTTGTTTTATAAGACCCAGGAAATAAAGATATGAACGGCACGAGCAGGAAAGGTTTATCATGGCCAAAAAAAGAAATACCTTTCAGAAGCGCCAAAAAGAAAATTCACGAAAAGCAAAACGAGAAAAGAAACTGGCACTTAGATTGGAAAAAAAACAAAAGGTGGATGCCCCTGATAGAACAAGCGGCATTGATCCGGATATTGCAGGGATAAAGCCTGGTCCTCAACCGTTGCCGGAGCAATGGCATGAACTCGATGAGGCCACCGAAACAGATGTATAGCATAAAACGTCGATTGATGATGCTTCCGTGACCGTCTTAGGGCAGGATCATGGGCCTTGCAGGTCACCGCGCATCTTTCTCGACATACAGTTGCATAGATATTCGGTAAAAAATACTTTAACAAAAGGGGAATATTATGAAAGGTAGTAAACTCTATGTAGGAAATCTTACCTACTCCGTGTCAAGTGACGACCTGAAAGAATTGTTTTCGGCACATGGAGTGGTCGAAAATGTGAATGTCATTGAAGGCAAGGGTTTCGGTTTTGTCGAAATGAGCAACCAGGCGGAAGCGGAAAATGCGAAAAAAGGACTTGACGGAACTTATTTCAAAGGACGTTCACTCAGGGTCAATCCTGCCCGTCCGCCCAAAAGCAGACAGGGCGGCAGGGGTGGCCGCAGATACTAAAACATCATGTCGCCACATGTCGGCGAAGGACGGAACCTGATACAACGCAGTCATCTTTCGTCCTTCGCCGTGTCGTTTCTAACCTTTCTCTCGATTTTTGGTCTTATATCAGCCACCGATCACACCTGAAAACTCCACACAAATTTACCAACCTCTTGCTGATACAGTATTGGCAGAACACGGTTCCTGTCGCCACATCCCGAATTTCAATTTCCGATCGACGCACGAAGCGTCGGACGCACATGCCATAATCCTTGTAATAAAATGATTGCCGTTCTTAAAAAAATAGCATAAATACAAATGCTAATGCCTTCGTGAAAAGTCGATTTACCTCTCCCCCGGAAAGGTAACAAACGGACTTTGGGGATTTTGATTCCTGATTTGATTTGACATTTAAATTTTGTCATTTAACATTGTTTTTATCTTGCATTGAGCCATGCGCCAGTGACCGTTTGCCTTGGCGGCCTTGCCGCTCAGGTTCGAAAACTATCTCTCTATATGTGTACTGGATGTCCTGAATGAACAAAAAAAACATAATCGCTATCATCCTTATCGGTATCGCTGTGATTGGCTGGTTGGCATATACTAAAATGCCTCTTTCGACCAAACAGGCAACTCGGGAACGCGGCGTATCCGTTGCGGTTGAAGTGACGCCAGTAAAAAAAACGGTCATTCGTGA
>CAZCGI010000186.1:0-4388 GCA_964498145.1 uncultured Syntrophaceae bacterium | reverse complement strand
ACAGGACTGTTCACACCTCCCGGAATGTACTGCACCGCCTTATCAAATAGCATTTCTGATCTTTGATTCATCTATAATCCCCTCAGTGTTGCACCGCCGTAAAAATTAAGTACGAGAAGCCTGCGCCAAAATCCGTTTTTTCCCTTTCACCTTTTACCTTTATCCTTGTGCCTGTGCGGCTTCGCCGCACTAGAAATACTCCATGCTTATTTTTTTGAATTCCTGCTCCGTTGCAAGAACAACATAATCGGATACACCTAAATCATCGGCAATTTGCCTGAGGCGGTCTTCGACATTTTCTTCTTTTAAATGGATCATGGAAAAGAGATTATATTTTCCTTCAAATAGAGGTATCCTCTCATAGCAATGGGTAACTTCCCGAAATGATGCTAGTTTACTGCCTATTAAAACAACTCTATTTTCTGGAACCGCCCAGGCAACCATGACATTTTTAGTAAAACCCACCTTCGTGTGCCGAACGATTGCACCGAACTTCCTTAAGATACCTTCATCCGCGAATGTTCTTGTGACACTTAATACGTCTGCTTCATTCATTCCCAATTCATCGCCAAGAGCCTTGAAAGGTCTTTTATCTCCTGGGATATCGCGCTGAATAAAGCGTGCTACTTTTTTTTCATTTTCTGAAAGCATCATAAAAGGCCTGGATCATTGGACTGGTTCAATGAGAAAAGCTCTCTACACCGGTGAGGTACATGGCCGGTAAATATCATGCCATTTAACAACAGCACAAATCTCATTAACACACTCAAATAGTGCTTGACAATTACTTTTCTTATAGATAAAGAGGGTGTGCTTACTCACGTATGCTAGTGATTCAGCCTCACGAATAGACAGCGCTGAGGATAGAATCCGGTATGCGGAATCATTTAATCAGTTCAGGAAAGGAGAACAAAAATGAGGAAAGCATTAAAAAGTATCAGTATTTTCATGATCGCCCTCGGTCTGCTCTTCGTACTGGCTCCGGCCGCATTGGCAGCGGATGCATCGGCAGACGCCATTGAGTACCAGAAGGCTATCGTAATCGGTGCCTGTATTCTCGCCGCCGGTCTCGGTGTTGGACTGGGCGCAATCGGTGCCGGACTTGGTATCGGTAATGCTGCAAGTGGTGGATCAAGTGCAGTTGGAAGAAACCCTGATGCCCAGGGTAAAATCATGCTCACCATGCTGGTTGGTATGGCTATGGCAGAGTCCTGCGTTATCTACGCGCTGGTTATCGGCCTTGTTATTCTGTACGCCAACCCGATGTTGAAGTACTTCCCCGCGCTGGTCGGTTAATTATTCCGGAATAGTTATAAAAGAGGGAAAGCGAATAAACCGCGTCTTTCCCTCTTTTTTTATGCCTCAATCAAGGTGAGGAGTAAAGAGTAAGGCGTGAGGACCTGAATGTAGGAAAAGTGGTAGGTGTTGAGTGATTAATGAAAGTAAAAGAACTGCGCTACACTCACATTACAATACCCTAACGATGCGTTGCTTTTACTATTGACGCTATTCATCCGCGGAAATCGACTTTTTCGATCGGAGTTCCTTTTTCCCCGATTGGAGGTGCTTCAACCTGAGAACCTTTTCCTTCGCCTTCTTTGACCGCTTTCTTTTTTGTCGTTTGATTTTTTCGATCCGGGCGCGTTCAGACTTTATTCGACCCGTTTGAATTCTCTCTATCTGATCCAACAAAAGCCGCCTCGCTAAAAAGCGATTCATTGCCTGTGACCGTGCCTGCTGACACTTCACGGAAAGACCCGTCGGCACATGAACAAGAAAAACGCAGGTGGCTGTTTTGTTGACCTTCTGACCTCCCGGCCCCGAAGAACGGACGAAATTTTCACGAAGATCTTCTTCCTTGATACCAAGTTCTTCCATCCGTTCAAGAAGCTCTTTCTCTTTCGTCAGAGATATGCTGAATCGCGACATTCTCTCACCATGATAAATGAATCGTCTTTCTTATTTGCTTCTGAAACTGAGCCTAGCTCGTCAATTTTTTCCTTGAGCCTTTCGCCTTTGGCCTTTCGCCGGGATCTCGTGTCGCACTCGTCAACTCACACCCCTACCTTCCCAAAATCCATACGTGAGCAGCATAATGACCGGAGCTCCCCGTCTCCACTTGACAGATAGCTCATTTCACATATATCTTCAACGATAATAACATAAGATAAATACATTTTGGCTGATAACGCCATGTTTAATGCTTGCCTCATCAACGATCCCTTTGAAGATCCCGGTGTCTATATCGAGTTCAGATACAGACGAGAGGCACTGCTGTTCGATCTCGGAGATCTTCATAACCTGCCACCCAGAAAAATCCTCAAAATACAAAATATTTTTGTTTCCCATACACACATAGATCACTTTATCGGGTTTGATCACCTGCTGAGAATATGCCTGGGCAGAGATCAGCAGGTATACCTTTTCGGCCCACCGGGTTTTATTAAACATGTGGAAAGCAAACTTGGAGCCTACACATGGAATCTCGTTGAGAATTACACAAACGATTTTGTCATTCACGTAACAGAACTTCATGAACGGCATAAGGTACTGAGGCGTTATCACTGCCAGACGGCTTTTACCCCTGAAGTGATTTCTGAAGGAGAAGATTACACCGGCACCGTGATTGATCGTGACGATTTAGCTGTCAAAGCGGTATTTCTCGATCACAAGATACCCTCATTGGCATATGCCCTGGAAGAAAAACAGCATATCAATATCATGAAAAACGCCTTGGATGATCTGGGGCTCCCCGTGGGCCCATGGCTCGGGGAATTGAAGAAAAGCATTTTCAGAGGAGACTCAAATCAAACACCTGTTGAAATCTGGCAGAAACAAAATAACAAAAGGATTCTCATCACAACACTGCCCCTGGGAGTGCTTAAGGATCGAATCGTAAAAATTACACCGGGAATGAAAATTTCATACATAGCCGATGCTCTCTATAGTGAAGATAATGCAGAAAAGATTGTTAAACTGGCAGAGTCATCCGACATCATCTTCATCGAAGCACCGTTTCCCGAGCGGGATATCGACCGGGCATTCGAAAGATATCACCTGACAGCACAGCAGGCAGGAAGGCTGGCTCGGATGGCGGGAGCAAAGCATCTTGTCCTCTTTCACTTTTCTCCGAAATACAAAGGACAGGAGCATCAACTCATAGAAGAGGCAATGGCAGCTTTCACAGGATGACGCTTTCCGTTCCTTACCCCAATCCGAAGATTACACTATACCGTGATTCACATCAGAATTTTTCTATCTGAAATCCTTCAAGATGAATAGCTACGGAACGTTGCAGAAGATCTATAGATACGACGAAGAGATTTTTTTTAAGATCACTCTTTAACACAACGCCCTCAATACCTTTAAACGGACCATCGACAATGCGGGCCTTTTCACCAACGTTCGGATACATGCAGGCCTGAATTTCCACCTTTGATTCAATAATACGCTGGATCGCTTCTATCTGGGCATCCGGTACCGGCACTGGAATGTGACTGTTCGGTTTACCAAGGATTCGAACAACGCCATGTGTTCGCAGAACGTCGACCTTCCTCTCATTAGTCAAATCATCGATATTGACAAAAAGGTATCCTGAAAACAGCGGAATCTCAATTCGCTTCTTTCGATCTTTTCGTTTGCTCCATACTTCCATTTTGGGAAGAAAGGTCTCTATTGCTTTCTGAATCAGAAGGGTATTCGCTTTGTCTTCATGACGGCTTTTTGTATGTACTGCATACCATGGCATTTATTTTTCTCCAACATCACCGATTCACAATAATTAAAACTGTAACGCTATAACAAGTACTCAACATGTTGAAAATTTTAAGCCCATAATTCCAAAATGAACAAATTCAATGAATATGTTGTAACTTTGAATCTGATATTACGGCTTTATTTCGTTTTTAGAAATCAGATTCGTAATGTTATTACATCTGTGCATTATTTCAAAAATTTCGTTACAAAAATAATATCATTCCCTTTCCTGAAAATCTTTTCAAATGTTACCTGTATCGAGTCGTTCATTCTCTCAATATCCAAATCACCAACGGCCTCGATGCCACGACCAGCTATTTTAGGTGCCGTAACAACGAACAGTCGATCCGGCAGCTTTTCACGGATGAGTGAAGTTATAATTCCGGCACCCCCCTCAACAAAAACCGACGAAATAGACCGTTTGCCGAGTTTCAAGAAGAGCTCCCTGAGGTCAATAAAACCGGTATCCATCTCGTTGATAGTCATCATCTCGATTCCCATCTTCTGCAATGATAATCGTTTCTCTTTATCTCCTCTGTCGGTGGTTGCGATAATTGTCTTTCCGACATTCTGACTCTGAAGGATTTTTCTATCCATGGGCACATCGAGTAAGGGATCTACGATTATCCGTA
>CAZCGI010000185.1:0-4403 GCA_964498145.1 uncultured Syntrophaceae bacterium | reverse complement strand
AAGAACAGGCGGCATACATGGAAGAATCTCTTAATGAGATCAAAAAACGCATGGCTGAGCTTGAGACCGAAGCTGAATAAGCAAAGACAGAAAAGAGCGCCGGAACAATTACGATACTGCGGCGCTCTTTATCTGTTTTTCATTATCAAAACACAAATTTCAGAGCTAACGAAAAGTATTGTAAATTCTTTACGTTCTCAATGGATGTGTGTATTGATAAGAAATAATTTAAACGAGGTACAATATGAAAATAGCTATCACAGCACAAGGCCCGTCAATGGATGCCGCGGTTGAGGAACGTTTTGGTCGAGCGTCGTATTACGTTATAGTCGACATTGACACTATGGACGTTGAGACCATACAGAATCCGAACGTGGCAGCCGGCGGCGGTGCAGGTATACAGTCGGCCCAGCTTATGGCGGACCGTGATGTAAAATACATCCTCACCGGAAACTGCGGTCCGAATGCATTTCGAGTATTCGGAGCAGCGGGCGTCCAGGTTATCGTGGGTGTCTCGGGGCGTGTCAGCGACGCCGTCAGTCAATTCAAGTCCGGCACATTGAATACTGCATCGCAGCCCAATGTGGAAAGTCACTTCGGCATGGGTGGCGGTGCTGGAATGGGACGTGGTATGGGCGGCGGCATTGGTGGCGGCATGGGTGGCGGCCGTGGTATGGGCGGCGGTCGCGGCATGGGACGCGGCATGGGCATGGGTGCAGGACCGGCAGTAACGGGGACAACCGGCACGATGCCCCAACCGGATGCAACATCCGAGGCGGCAGATCTGGAAGCCTTGAAAGAACAGGCGCGATTTCTTCAGGAACAGCTTAAGGAAATCCAAAAGCAAATAGAAGATACGGAAAAGAAACGGAAATAATCGCATGTAATCAAGATACTTCCCCTGGAAAGGAGTAACAAAGTTTGAAGATTGCAATTGCCAGTGGAAAGGGTGGTACCGGTAAAACGACAATAGCTACAAACCTGGCGCTCATGTTGGTTGATATGGGTAAAACAGTCCAACTTCTCGACTGTGACGTCGAGGAACCTAATTGTCATATTTTCCTAAAGCCTGTTATCGAATCATCGAAATTACAGACTGTACCGCTGCCCACAGTTATCAAAGAAAAATGTACGGGCTGCGAAATCTGTGCAGACGTGTGCGAATATAATGCCATTGTCGTCATAAAAGGCGAGGTATTGATTTTTCCCGAACTCTGCCACAGTTGCGGAGCCTGCATGCTGTTCTGTCCCGAGGACGCCATAACGGAAAAGGAAAGAGAAGTGGGTATCATCGAGTCGGGGACCAGCAATGGTATCCAGTTTATCCATGGACTTCTTAATATCGGAGAATTGATGTCTCCTGCCGTTATTCGGGGAGTAAAGGACGCAGCCTCAGAATCGGATATTATTATTCTCGATTCGCCGCCAGGCACATCGTGCCCGGTTATTGAAGCAGTCAAAGACGCGGATTTTGTCCTCCTCGTTACCGAACCGACACCATTCGGACTCAATGACCTGGAACTGGCCGTCGGGATGGCACGTGAGCTGAAACTGCCGTTTGCCGTTGCCATCAACAGATCCGATGTGGGAACGGACGACGTAAAACGATACTGCGAAAGAGAGGATATTCCTATTGTGCTTGAGATACCGGATGATCGGAGGATTGCCGAAGCGTACTCCCGGGGTGACATGATGATTCGTGTCGTTCCCGAATACCAGGAGATTTTTACCACCTGCTGGTCGCACATTACCGAATTAGAAAACGACATTGCATCACACGGTACGCACTACGAGGAGGCAGCAGAGAAATAATAATGAAAGAACTTATTGTAATAAGCGGCAAAGGGGGTACAGGGAAAACGAGCATTGTGGCATCATTTGCAGCCCTTGCCGCCAAAATAGTCCTGGCGGACTGCGATGTTGACGCAGCTGATTTACATCTTGTGCTCAATCCTCATATTGATTACCGGGAAGATTTCAGCGGTGGCAAAAAAGCAAGCGTTCTTGAGGATGCGTGTGTCGCCTGCGACCGGTGCATCGATGAATGTCGTTTCGATGCGATTCACTATCCACAAAACAATGATGGCGGCACGGCAGCGGTACCGCATATAAACAAGATCCACTGTGAAGGATGCGGCGTATGCTATCGCGTCTGTCCGGCCGATGCCATCGCATTTGAGCAGGCTATTAACGGTGAATGGTATATATCAACGACCAAGTATGGTCCCATGGTACATGCACGGCTCGGTATGGCTGAAGGAAATTCGGGGAAACTGGTAACGCTTGTACGACAGGAGGCGCGGAAAATTGCGGAACGTGACGCCCTTGAGTATATTATCGTTGACGGTTCGCCGGGTATCGGATGCCCGGTCATCGCATCTATAACCGGTGCCGACCTCGTATTGGTAGTCACCGAACCGACACTGTCAGGCAAACATGATCTCATGCGGGTATCGCAGCTGGCCCGTCATTTCCGCATACCGACATCGGTGTGTATTAACAAGTGGGATATAAATCCGGAAATCACTGCTGATATAGAAAGAGAAGCAAAGGAAAACGGAATGAAAGTTGTCGGCAAGGTGCGTTACGATACGGCAATCACAAAAGCCCAGGTTATGAGAACCAGCGTTGTTGAATATACCGGCGGTGCCGTTTCGGAAGACATCAAGGCCATGTGGAGAAACGTGGTATATGCCTTGGAATGAAGCGGCGTTATCCCTGGTTACCCGCTTCACAACATGAAAACACGGTATCTGGAGCAAACAATGCCGACATATGAATATCGATGCACCGCATGCGATTACGAATTTGAAAATTTTCAGAAAATAACGAACGATCCGATTACCGTCTGTCCCAAATGCGGCGGCACAGTTGAAAAACTGATCGGATTGGGAGGCGGCATACTCTTCAAGGGTTCGGGATTCCATGCCACGGAGTACGCGGCAGGAAGCACAGACACCCGCTGCGGCAGGGAGTCAACATGTTGTGCAAGAACGACTCCGTGTGATGTAAAACCATGTGAAAGTTGACATGCATGAAACAAAAAAGAAAGCGAAACTATGTGTTCGGTCCTGTGCCGTCACGACGTCTCGGCAGATCACTGGGACTTGATCTCGTGCCCTACAAAACCTGTTCATATGACTGCATTTACTGTCAGCTCGGCAGAACGACACACAAAACAATCGAAATCAGGGAATATGTTCCGCTTGATGATCTCCTTGCACAGGCCCGCCGGAAACTGACTGATATTCCGCGGCCTGATTACATTACACTGTCCGGCTCCGGCGAACCGACCCTGCACAGAGGCATGAAAGACATTATTGCAGGAATCAAAAACATCACGGATATTCCCGTTGCGGTGCTCACCAATGGATCGCTTTTCTGGATGGACGAGGTTCTCGATGCTGTGAGACAGGCCGATCTTATCGTTCCGTCTCTTGATGGCGGCGACGAAGAGATGTTTCAGCGCGTCAATCGTCCACACTCTGACATCTCCTTCGAAAACATGGTCGAGGGATTGCGTTCCCTGCGTACACACTACCTTGGGCCAATATGGCTTGAGGTTTTTCTGATCGGGGGCATCAGTGACAATTCCGATGCGGTTCGAAAGATCAAGGACCTTGCAGACCGAATGCCACCCGACCGCATACAGCTCAATACGGCGGTCAGGACACCGGCGGAAGATTACGTGAAAGCAGTGGATCAACACACCATGGAAGCCATGCGATACATATTCGGCGCCGAATGCGAAGTGGTGGCCGACTACGATAAAATCCATGCACGCCGGGAGTTCCATTCGACCCGGAATGATGTTCTGGAAACGCTTCAGCGACGCCCTTGCACGGTTGATGATCTTGCGAATGGGCTGTCACTGCATCGCAACGAAGTAATAAAATATGTACAGGAATTAGTTGATAAAAAAATGATCCGAATGGAAAAAAGAGGCGATAAAGTCTTGTATCTTGGAATTGGAAATAACATTAAAAATAATCTATGAATGAAAGAGTTCTAATGAAAGGGGATTGTACCTATGAGTAACGAAAAAAACAACAAACCTGAAAATCAAGGAGGTGAAAACCTCAAAAAACTGACGGAAGATGATAATCTCAAAAGCAATCTTGGCCGCATCAAGCATAAAATAATGGTTCTGTCGGGCAAAGGTGGTGTCGGCAAGAGTACCGTTGCAGCTAATATATCCGTCGCGATTGCCCTCGAAGGCAACAAAGTAGGAATATTGGATACGGACTTTCACGGGCCGAGCATCCCGACCTTACTCAAGCTCGATAATGCCCGGCCGACTTCGGACGGAAAATCCATTCTGCCGGTTAATTTTACCGATCATATTAAAGTCATGTCCATCGGCTTTCTGCTCCCGAATCCGGACGCAGCAGTCATCTGGCGGG
>CAZCGI010000184.1:0-4414 GCA_964498145.1 uncultured Syntrophaceae bacterium | reverse complement strand
CTGCCAAAACCGGTGTCGGTAAAGAGACGATATGGCGAAAGCTGATCGAATTGATAAAGTAAAGATGGCAAATTACGAGATTGCTTTTGTGCGCTTAATAAGGGTTCGCCGGGATCGACCACGGAAAAAGAGGGACGGTATATGGAGAATGATAGATCCGAAAAAGCTGATATCGGTTCCAATCTGAGCGTTGAGTCATGTCTCGTTTGATGAGCATTTCCGCATAAGCTGGATGGTAAATGTCGTTTTTAATATCGCATGTAAAATCAGTCTGTTAGGGAGCGAGACAAAAACATGCTAAATATGCCTTGACAGGATATTTAAATTTTGCTAACGACCCGACGGTTGCAGTAGTGTTTTGAGTATCCTTCCTTTCCTAACATTTTTGTTCTTTGGGGACATTAAATCTGAGGTGTGAATATAGTGGTTAAAGATAACGAAAAAGTCGGCGCAGTAATGGTTGTCGGGTCAGGGATCGCAGGAATCCAAGCCTCCCTGGATCTTGCCAATTCGGGTATGAAAGTATACCTCGTGGAAAACGATATTAGTGTTGGCGGGGTCATGGCCCAACTTGATAAAACGTTTCCTACCAATGACTGTTCTGCATGTATTCTCTCTCCGAAACTGGTCGAAGTTGGAAGACATCCCAATGTGGAAATCATGACCAGAAGAACAGTAGATGCGGTCGACGGGGAACCCGGACGCTTCAAAGTCAGGCTGACAAGGGCACCGCGATATATTGATGTCAACAAATGTACCGGATGTGGCGACTGTGCCAATGTATGTCCCGTCGTTGTGTCGAATGCCTTTAACGAGGGTCTTGATGAGAGAAAAGCCATATACCGCAAATTTCCTCAGGCTATCCCCAGTGCCTTTGCCATCGACAAAGTGGGTACGGCGCCCTGCAAGGCAGCCTGTCCGACTCATATCAGCGTTCAAGGGTATGTAGCTCTCATCGCCGATGGTAAGTACAAGGAGGCACTCAAGCTTATCAAGCAGGAAAATCCATTTCCAGCAGTTTGTGGTCGTGTCTGTACCCATCCCTGTGAAACCGCATGTAAGCGAGCAGAAGTTGATGAGCCGGTTTCAATCATGTACTTAAAGCGGTTTGTCGCCGATCTCGACCTTAATGATGAAACAAAGTACGTTCCCGAAGTAAAAGAAAAGAAAGACAAGAAAGTTGCCGTTATCGGTGGCGGCCCGGCAGGACTGACGGCTGCGTATTATCTCGCCATAGAAGGTTACGGTGTAACGGTGTTTGAAGCACAGCCTGTCGCCGGCGGATGGCTTTCAATCGGTATTCCCGAATATAGACTTCCCAAAGCTATTATCAATGCCGAGATAAAGACGATTGAAGATTTAGGTGTTGAAATTAAACTGAACACCAAAGTCGGCGTTGATGTAGCGTTTGATGATATACGCAAAGACTATGATGCGGTCTTTATTGGTGTCGGTACCCATGTGAGCAGCAAACTGGATATCCCAGGTGAAGATCTGGAAGGCGTGGTTCATGGTATTGATTTCCTGAAACGGGTAAATCTCGGAGAGAAAGTCTTTCTCGGAAATCGGGTTGCCGTTGTTGGTGGCGGTAATGTTGCCATGGATGCCGTCAGAACAGCTCTTAGAACCGGTTCGCAGGAGGCCTTCATTCTTTATAGAAGGACCCGTGCTGAGATGCCTGCTGCCGATGAAGAGATTGAAGAAGCCCTTGCGGAAGGGATCAAAATGGAATTCCTCGCCGCGCCCGTTCGTGTTATCGGAGAAAACGGCAAGGTGACGGGAATCGAGTGTATCAGAATGGAACTGGGCGAGCCCGATGCGAGTGGCCGGCGACGGCCGGTGCCTGTCGAGGGGTCGGAATTCACATTGGATGTCGAAGCGGTTATTCCTGCCATCGGGCAGGCCGCCGATCTTTCATTTATCCCTGAAGGAAGTGGCCTATCGATAAACAAATGGAATACATTTGATGTTGATGAAGTTACATTTGCTACCAACATTGAAGGTGTCTTTGCCGGTGGCGATGATGTTACGGGACCTGCCACGGTGGTTCAGGCGATTGCTGCCGGTAAGGAAGCGGCCCGGTCTGTTGATCGATATCTGAAGGGTGAAGATGTTGCGTTGGGACGACAAAGAGATTGGACTCAAGATGTTGCAAATAAGGCCGATGTGAGTTGGGTCAAGAAGAGTGGACGACCCCATTTGCCCGAGCTTGAACCCGAAGAGCGAAAGACGCATTTTGATGAAGTTATTCTTGGTTACTCTGAAGAGGAAGTAGTGAGAGAGGCACAACGGTGTCTGAGCTGCGGAATCTGCTCCGAGTGCTATCAATGTGTTGAAGCCTGTATCGCCGGTGCAATCGATCACGAGATGAAGGAAGAAATTGAAGAGATCGAGGTAGGGTCCGTGATCGCTGCGGCAGGATTCGAGGTCTTTGATGCAAGCCTGCGTGGTGAGTATGGGTATGGTGTTTATGACAATGTTGTTACCAGCATCCAATTCGAAAGAATACTTTCGGCGTCGGGACCCAATTTCGGACATGTCCAGCGAATTTCAGACGGCAAGGAACCGAGAAAAATTGCTTTCATCCAATGTGTCGGGTCGAGGGACACTAATTGCGGCAATTCATGGTGTTCGTCAGTCTGTTGTATGTACGCAACGAAAGAGGCCATTATCGGCAAGGAACACTTAAAATCGCTGGAGCCGACCATTTTCTATATGGATATTAGGGCTTATGGGAAGGACTTTGACCGCTTTATCAACCGAGCCCAGGATGAATATGGCATTCGGTATATCCGGTCCATGCCCTCGTCGGTGAAGGAATTGCAAAGATCAAAGAATCTGCTTCTGACATACGTTGCTGAAGACGGTTCTCTCATAGAAGAAGAATTTGAGATGGTTGTCCTCTCGGTGGGACTTACACCGCCAAAAGAGGCTGAAAAACTTGCCCAAAGCCTTGGTGTAGAACTGAACGAGCACGGTTTCTGTAAGACCATGCTTGAAAATCCGGTGATGACCACTCGTGATGGCATATTTGTCTGTGGAGCCTTTGGAGGTCCCAAAGACATACCCGAGACCGTTATGGAAGCGAGCGGAGCAGCGGCCTGTGCGGAAGGTCTCTTATCTTCCCGACGAGGTACATTGGTAACGGAGGAAGAGCTGCCTCTGGAGAAAGATCTGCGGGGCGTTGGTCCGAGGATTGGGGTCTTTGTCTGCCATTGTGGAATCAACATTGGCGGTGTGGTAGACGTTCCCGCCGTTGTAGAATACGCGAAAGCACTTCCCAACGTCGTGTACGTGGAAGACAATCTCTTTACCTGTTCGCAGGATACAGCCGTAAAGATGTCCGAAGTCATTGCGGAGAAAAACCTTTCGAGGGTTGTGGTGGCGTCATGCTCGCCGCGAACTCATGAGGGACTGTTCCAGGAGAACTGTGAAAAGGGCGGACTTAACCGGTATCTGTTCGAGATGGCCAACATTCGTGATCAAAACTCGTGGGTCCACATGAATGAACCCGAAGCAGCTACGGAAAAGGCAAAGGATCTTGTCAGGATGGCGATTTCCAAAGCCCAGTTCCTGCAGCCGCTTAAAGCGGGACAGCTCAGTGTGAATCACGCAACCCTGATTATCGGCGGTGGTCTGGCGGGGATAACTGCGGCGCTGTCATTGGCCGATCAGGGATTCGAATCATATATCGTAGAGAAAGAAAACGAACTTGGTGGTAATTACAGGAAGCTGTACTACACGCTCGAGGGGTTGGATACGAAAAAACATCTATCCGAACTGCTCGACAAGGTTGAGAAAAGCGATCTGATTCACACGTTCACCGGGGCCAGTATTAAGAATCTTGAAGGATTCATCGGAAATTACAAGACGACAGTTGAAGCAAACGGTGCTGAACATGAGTTCGAACACGGTGTCGTGATTGTTGCCACCGGTGCCTACGAAAATGAGACGACTGAATATCTCTACGGCCAGAACCCTAATGTGGTGACTCAGCGGGAACTGGAAGAATTTATTTTCGAAGGTGATGATAAAGTAAAGAATGCCGAGAGCATCGTCATGATACAGTGTGTCGGTTCACGGAATGAGGAACGGCCGTACTGCAGCAGATACTGTTGCGGTGAGGCAATCAAAAATGCGCTGAAACTGAAAGAAATGGATCCATCCAAGGATGTCACCATTTTGTACCGGGATATTAGAACGTACGGCTTCAAAGAGGATTATTATAAGGCAGCACGTGAAGCTAATGTTAAGTTTATCCGTTACGATTTGGAGCGACCGCCGGAGGTTGCCGGTGACGGTTCAAAAGTTGCGGTGAAGGTGTTTGATCCCATTATGAACGAGCCCGTTGAGTTGAAAACGGATCTTCTGACCCTGAGTGTCGGTACTGTGCCCAATCCCGGTAATCACGAGA
>CAZCGI010000183.1:1841-4430 GCA_964498145.1 uncultured Syntrophaceae bacterium | reverse complement strand
ATCCATTCCCCGCTGCTTCCGATGTTCAGGTCGTCCAAAAACTGATTGGTAATGATATTGTCAGGGTGAAAGTGGCCCAGTCCGTGGAGATATACCATAATCTAAACAAGCTCCCGGCCGATAATCATGTCCTGAACTTCTCTCACACCTTCATAAATATCAATAATGTGGGCGTCACGGGCAAGCTTCGATATTTCATATTCCGTCATGAAACCGTACCCGCCGTGGAGGTGGAGTCCTTCTGTGGCACAGAAGATAGCCGCTTCGGCAGCGGTGTTTTTTGCCAGCGATGCATAGAGGCTTCGGTCTTCCGCTTTTTCCTGTACCTTGCATGCCGCCTTCATAAGGGCAAGATCCGCCAGTTCAACTTTTTTCCACATCGCAACAAGCGTATCTCGTGCGACGGGAAGATCGCAGATTCTTTCACCAAATTGTTTTCGTTCTTTTGTATATTCAAGCGTTACGTCCAAGGCCCGTTTGGCCAGGCCGACGCCGATGGCTGCAACCATGGGACGTGCGTAATCAAGGACATCCATGGCATATTTGAATCCAAGCCGTCGGTTTCCGATGATCTGGCTTTCGTCGATGACAACATCCTCAAACTTGACGGTTGCCGTATTGGAAAGGCGCTGACCGAGTTTGTCCTCCGGTTTGCCCGTGATAATCGTTCCTCCTTCCTGCAGGATAATTTCCCGCCCTCCCGCTGATTGAGGACGGATCTCCGCTTTCAGGATGGATTCGTTGGGAATGATCACACAGGCAATCATGACACCACCGGGTTTGCCGA
The DNA here is from genome assembly GCA_964498145.1 of uncultured Syntrophaceae bacterium. Taxonomy (GTDB): domain Bacteria; phylum Desulfobacterota; class Syntrophia; order Syntrophales; family UBA6807; genus DSDU01. The sequence continues at coordinate 3,643 of CAZCGI010000183.1, read as the reverse complement.
CCTTGCAGAATATGGTAAACTGTGATGCATGCGAAGCATTGGTAATAAAACATTTTTCGCCGTTTAAGAGGTATTTCCCGTTATCCCCTTTTTTGATAAATGATGTCATGGCTGCGTTATCGGAGCCGGCGCCCGGTTCGGTCAGGCAGAATGATGCAATGAGCGGCTTTTCCACGAAAGGTCCGAGAAATGCCTGCTTCTGCTCATCCGATCCGTTTTGTGCGATGACCGCGTTTGCGAGATCATTGCACATGGCAGATGTGGATATTCCCGTATCACCATAAGAGAGTTCTCGAACAATTAAAGCTGTCGAAATGATGTCGATTTCAAAACCTTTGACATCTTCAGGAATGCACAGATTCAGTAAACCGAGTCCCCATGCTTCCGAAATGAGATCCTGGGGAAAACGATGGGTTGCTTCCAGTTTCAAGATCTGCGGCAGGATTTTATCTTTGACGAAACGCTGTACCGTTTCGACATACATCTGTTGTTCCTCAGCGAGGATAAAATTCATAGTTCTGCTCCTTACTAAATGTTCAATTGTAACGATTACGAAAGTTTCTGTTCGAAAAGGCGAGTCGCTGCGGATAACGTTATGATTGAGTGACACTGCACGCCTGTCGTTTTGAAAAATTCACGCAGGGGACGGCTGGGTCCGATCTCAAAAATAGAATGGGCATGTTCGGCGATTACTTTCATATTTTCACGCCATCGAACCGTACCGCTCAGCTGGGCCGTCAATCGGTCAATAATGGCTCGCCGGTCGCTTGAATGGAATAAGCCGGTAAAATTTGAAGTGACTCTGTGGGCATTGCCGGGGGTTAATAACATTAATAATGTCTGAAGGGCTTCCTTAAAAGCCTCTCGTACAGCATTCATAAATCTGCTATGAAAGGGCGCACTCACATTCAAGGGAACAAACCGAAATGAATCTCCGTTGCCGAAGACCGCGGTGAGACGTTCCCGTGCAAGGGGAAGACTGTCGTAATGACCGCTTATCACAACCTGATTCGGTGAATTATCGTTGGCCACATCAATAGGCAGTTCTTTCAATGTTTCGGTTACAAGGGAGACATCCAGATCCTGTGATATAACTGCTGCCATTCCCCCTGCTCCTACAGGCATTGCTTCCTGCATCAAGTGCCCTCGCAGGGATACGATTTCAAGGGCCTTAGAAAACGGTACAACATCGGCCGCGACAAGTGCGGTGTATTCGCCGAGACTGTGTCCGCCAAAATATTCGGGGCTGAATTCATAAAGTGACTGCAGTCCCCTGAACATAGCTATTTCTGTTGCCAGGATGCATGGTTGGGCAAATTCGGTCAGGTTAAGTCTTTCATCATTGCCGAAACACATGGCAGCAACATCCCATCCGAGAATATCAGAGGCCTCATTATATGTGTCTCTGCAGACCGGAATTGCATCATAGAAATCTTTTCCCATTCCATGCCGTTGCGATCCCTGTCCTGGAAAAACGACTGCTATGCCCGATCCTTCAATCACCATTATGCTCCTTATTTTGTTACTGAGTTCATTTGTGCTTCTGCTCGTGTTGGTTATGCACGGGCTGTGCCATTGATGCCCCCTGTTGGCAATGTCATTTAACATGTTGATATTACGACTTATTGCTAATGGCAGGGTCGTGCGTTGTGGCGGATTGTCCTCGTGTATGGTGTGTACGTTGTTTCGCAGGTGGAATCTCCTTACGCAATTGATGGTGGTGGCTTCTCTGTTTATTTACCGTGTTCCCGTCATGAGGCGTTGCATGCAGTGAGGAGACACAAATTATTGAATAATATCGT
>CAZCGI010000183.1:0-1831 GCA_964498145.1 uncultured Syntrophaceae bacterium | reverse complement strand
TTTTTTTGTTGCAATATCCGGTGAACTCATATAAAAATTCCTGATTATTCTTGACAGCGGTGGAGACGCTGTCAAGACTGGTTCGGGACACATCCAGTAAAACTTGGAGAAAGTGAAGAAGGAGAAAATAATGGGAGAGTTATTTGGTACTGACGGAGTCAGAGGTGTAGCAAATGAATACCCGATCACAGCGGAAATGGCGTTAAACATAGGCAGAGCCACTGCTCATCTCTTTAAGCGGGAAGGGCATACGCCCCGGATTATCATCGGAAAGGATACGAGAATATCCGGTTATATGCTTGAAAATGCTTTAGTCTCGGGAATCTGTTCTATGGGTGTCAATGCCATTTTGGTCGGCCCCATGCCGACACCGGGGATCGCCTTTCTGACTTCAAGCATGAGGGCTGATGCGGGAATCGTCATATCGGCGTCTCATAACCCCTTTCAGGACAACGGCATTAAAATCTTTTCGAACGACGGCTACAAACTTCCCGATGAAAAAGAACTGGAGATAGAAAATCTCATATTTTCCAATAACATGCACACCCTCCATCCTTCGCCGAATCAACTGGGGAAAGCCTATCGAATCGATGATGCCCGGGGACGGTACATCGTCTTTCTGAAAAACACATTTCCCAAGGAATACACCTTGGAAGGGGTGAAAATCGTCCTTGACTGTTCAAACGGTGCTACGTACCGTATTGCTCCGGAGACATTTTTTGAACTGGGGGCGGAGGTAACATCGATTTTTGCCGAGCCGAACGGTGAAAATATTAACGATAAATGCGGATCTCAGCATCCGGAGGTACTGGCTGAAGAGGTTGTCAAGCGGAAGGCTCAGGTGGGATTTGCCTTTGACGGTGACGGCGATCGCCTCATCGCTGTCGATGAAAAGGGAGGAATCCTGACGGGAGACCAGATTGTTGCCCTTTGTGCCAAGGTTATGAAAGATGAAGGAACGCTGACCAACAATTTTGTGGTCAGCACTGTGATGAGTAATATCGGCCTCAGCGCCGCTCTGAAAGATCTCGGAATCGAACAATTAGTGACGAAAGTCGGGGATCGGTACGTTCTCGAGGAGATGAGAGCGCGGGGGGCATCGATCGGCGGTGAGGAATCGGGTCACGTGATATACCTGCAGCACCACACCACGGGAGATGGCATGATAACCGCACTGCAGGTGATGGCTGCTATGATGAAGGAGCAGAAACCGCTTTCCGAACTGGCAAAAGTCATGAAGGTATTCCCGCAAAAGCTTATCAATGTTGACGTTTCATCAAAGCCCGACATATCAACGGTTCCGGATATTGTTAAGGTGATTGATGCTGTGGAAAAGGAACTGGGAGACAAGGGGCGGGTGCTGGTCCGATATTCCGGTACGCAGAACATGTGCCGTGTAATGGTTGAAGGACCGAGTGACGAGGAAACGGAAAAATACTGTAAACAGGTTGCTGATGTAGTAAAAACTAAATTGGGATAGATGAGGTATTGCACTTCAAAAATGCCACGGCATTGCAACATGAAACGCGAAACTTTAAAAATGAAACTTACACTTGCAGGGAGGGAAAGGCACAATGCCGTTTAAAGTTGTCATAACATCTGATTTTGATCATATGAGTGAAGTTGCCGCCCGCATCGTTCTTGATGATGTACAGAAGACGCTCGCTGACAAGGGAACGCATGTTCTGGGTTTGGCAACAGGTAATAGCCCGACGGGCCTTTATAAGCATTTTGCCAAGGCCGCCAATACAGGGGCATTCGATCCATCAAAAATCAAAAGTTTCAATCTTGACGAATATATTGGTCTTCCCGGGGAAAATGCCCAACAGCG
>CAZCGI010000182.1:0-4443 GCA_964498145.1 uncultured Syntrophaceae bacterium | reverse complement strand
TTATCTAAATATTATATTGATTATATACCAGTGCAGCAGGTTCACCTCATGTTTTTTCTTTAATTGAAATGTAATTGTATGTAGAAGTATCCGAACCTGCTTCAAAAATGTATTGCATTCTATGGATGCACACGATATAAAATCGAGCAGATTGGCAATGGATGACGAAATGTCGGCATCAATAGCAGGCGTACCCCGGAATACATACGAAAGCGCATACCATAGACGGCGATGCTGTCGTCACTTTCTACAGAGTCCCTTGTATTATCGAAACACCCGGAGATAATGACCATAAATCGAGTTATTGCGGCGTAGTTTATTACAGAGAAATGCGGAACAGATGAAAGAACGGTACACAACTATACTAAGCTACATAAAGAATATTCGCGAATGTGTCGTTAATTACAGAAGCTTTGATATCGAACCGGCGGTAGATGCGGTCAAATCACTCATCAACTCACCTGAATCGATCAACGTATTTTATCATTCAACAATTGATATCCGTTCCGACGAAGATTACCTGATCTGTCATCAGGTCAACTCATTTATCTATTCGCTCGTGATTGGAAAAGGTCTGAAGTATTCCCAAGATCAGCTATTCGAATTGGGACTCTCGGCATTGTTTTACGATGTCGGACTGTTCTCGATTCCGGAATCCATCACCAGCAAAGAAGGTAAACTCTCGGAAGAGGAATACAAAAAAATCAAAGAACATACATCGCTTGGACGGGATATTCTCTCATCATTTGAGACATATCCGATTCTGGCACGCGTGGCATATGAGCACCATGAACGGGAAAGCGGTCAGGGATATCCTCAGGGGCTCAAGGGGAACGAAATATGTGAATATGCGAAGATCATCGGCCTTGTCGATACGTATGAAGCGATGATTCACAACCGCCCCCATAGAAAGGCCATGCCTCAGCATTCTTCCGTTAAGGAATTGATCAGCTCCCGGAATTTGATGTTTCCACCACATATCATTAAAGGATATTTGGAAGAAATCGGACTTTTCCCCATTGGAAGTTTTGTAAAGCTGAACAATGGGGCAATCGGACAGGTTATTGCAACCAATAAGACTTTTCCCATGAAACCGACAATCAAGCTATTGTTTAACGGCCAGGGAAATAAAATGACTGACGGCGATATGATCGATCTGGAAGTGCACCCGGTTCTCCATGTCGCTGATTCGATCCATCGAGAAGACCTTCCCGAAGAAGTATAATATCCATACATTCATTTCGTATCGTAATCTTTCGTAAAGGGACGACAACGATCCTCACCGTTACCAGAAACTAACCACCGTCCCGACGCTTCAGGATGGCCCCTCCCTGCATCATTGCACAACTCGTATGAAAATAAGAGACATTAAAGCCACCATCATAAAATTCGGAAATAATCCGATCCGGGAACGAAAAGGCATGAATAAATTCATTATTACCCCATAGCATATCTCCTCTTTCATGCCAGAGATTGCCGAATATCAACAATGCTACTGCCTTTCGTATACGTTCAATCTTGCGGGTAAACGCATTTCCGTCATTCCAATGAAACTGACAGACCAGAACACCGTCCGGACTGAGATGCCCGTTGAGATGATGTAACAAGGCTACACGCCGCACTCTCGTGGGAATGCATGAATACAGCGCCGTGGACAGCCAGATGACATCATATGGCCCTTCACGTAAATCAAGGGCGGACACCTCCCCTACGATTCCGTTCACGGCAATACCATGCCGGGCGGCATATGCCACTGCCCTATCAACCATTTCTCCGATAAAATCGACCCCGGTGATATCATAACCCGCCTGAGCCAACGGCAGGACCTCTCTCCCACCGCCAAGACCGAGAAGCAGAAGCCGCCCCCTCTGTGGAGGCAACTGTTCAACCAGTCTTGACTCTTCTTCGCTGAGGCCTTCATTGAGAAGATCTTCGTTCGTCCAGCTATCCACATTCACTGACCGGGCGTAGTTCTGCCTGGTAAATTCAATCACATCGTCAGGCCTCATAACCATCAAAGCAAGCGACTGAATAAATCTCCCGAACCGTATTAAAAAGCGCGCCGCTTCAATTCTCGGTCTCATTTCACCGGCTCCGTTTTATTTCTCTAAGCATTGATCATCCGGCACACGGGCAATCATCATCCCTTCCGAATAGTCTCATGCTGATACTTTTTCAATGGTATCCCGTCACCCTTATAAAAGCACCGATGCAATGATAGCATGAATCGCCTCCGGATAATCTGAGCGGTACAGTGTATCGGCTTTTTCAAGCCGGCTGAGCAGTTCCTTTCCAACCTGATGCTTCAACAGGTCTTCCCGGTATGTTTGGAAGGAAAAATCACCGCTTTCACGGGCTCGCAGAATCGCCCGGGCTGCAACATCGCCATATCCCAGTGAAAAGGAGATTCCTTCACCCCACAACGGATCAACCCCGGCGGCATCTCCCGCCAGTATCACCCGGTTCGCCGACAGGCATGAATCGGGGCTAAACTGCCTGATAGGATGACTTCTAATAAAATCTTTGTCGAGAACAATATCGCGGTCTGCAAGAAAAGTACGGAGTGTATCTGTGAACCCCTTCCTTTCATTTTCAGGCGCCATAAAACCACCTATCCCTGCATTGATCCACCATTGCTCCCGTATGTGCATTGGAAAGAACCACGCATAGCCTCGTATGCCGTTTCTGAAAGCATACGAAAAGTCCATGACTGCTTCGGCTGAGTTATACCGTCGATATACCATCGGATCCACCGGTATCATTGCAACCAATGCGGCACAGTTCTTTGATCGCTTCGTTCCGGTTAAATCACCATGAAGGCGTCGGGCAACAGTACTTCGAGAGCCATCAGCACCAACGAGTATGTCCGTGGTCAGTTCATGAAAGGAGGTTTTCACCGTGACGGCACTCCCTTTGTGGTGAAAGGATTGAAACGGGCAGGTCTCCGCAATGAGTATGCCCTGGGACCTCGCATACTCAACCAGCGCTCTGTCGAATTCTCGTCTGATGACCACCCGGAACCCGCCACCGAGGATAACCCGTTCCGTATAGTCGTCACCACCGATGACAACCCGTGTCCGTTTGATCGGATAGGAATCAACAGGAATTCGAATATCGAGATGCTCTATCCACTCATCCGCAAAAGCACTGATTCCACCGCCGCAGGGTTTCTCCCGAGGGTGTCGCTCCTTTTCCAGAACGAGTATGTCTTTTCGCATTTCCGGATCATATTTAAGAAGATGGAGGGCAGTTGAGATACCTGCTGGTCCTGAACCGACAATGACGACATCATAATGCGATCGGTCAAGAGTATCCATCGTCACATCCTTCTGCCGTATATCACCTGATGCGTTCATCCTTCAGTTTAATTCCATTGCGCACTGTAAACGGTGTAATAAAAATTTATATTCAGCAAATTGCCGTCAATCAGTTCTTGTTCCCGGACGGCGACACTTACGATAATCGTTCCCTGACCTTCCAATTGTTCATGAAGATACCTGAATATCTGAAAACTGCTAAACAAATTATTTAATCGCAAATCGCCCAGTGACCGGATGAACCGGGTCGGCCTTTGAGGGAAAAAATGAAATATTCGTGAACCGTCATCGGTAAAGGAAATATTAAGTGTTTCACATTCCGATACGAGTTCAATGATTCGATCATGTAACTGCAAACGATTCGATAGTTCCGAATCCTCAAAATCATGACGATCATAATACGGATAAATTTCCACACTGGTATGGCCGTCAAAGCCCATCTCGATGCCGAAAACAATATCGTCATGAATAATATGGTCGCAGAGATCGCGTCTTTCAGGGTGAAAGGAAAGAACCTGCTGTTGCTTATCTTCATACTTATCGATAAGACAATATACTTTCACATTCGAATCGGCAGGATCGGCTTTTCTGTCGATGCCGATGCCCACAGCGCCGATACGGGACACATCAAGCTTACTGTCAAAAATATGATCGAAAATTGATCGGTTTAACGCCATGCCATCGATTGATTCACTGATATCGAGAAAGTTTCGGATGGCACGAAAACCCACTGAAACATCCTTTTTGCCATAACCCGTTCTGAATCGAGCCGCATGAACTCCTTTATTTGTAATCTGCGGTGAACACTCAAGAACCGTAGAGAAAGAGTCTTTCATGAAATCTTCGAAATGTGTGAGATATGCATCATCATTGACATTGAACTCATTCTTGTGAAATGCATAAAGACGGATAAGTGGATTTATCATCTTCTTTTTATTGGGATTACAACAAGACATGCGTACCACTTGTATTATACTGAGGTGAATTGCACAACATTGCCAGAAAAGAAAAAAAGAAAGATACAGCACATCAAGGAGTTTCACTTTCGTTGATCAGTCTGGGTACTTTATTCATCACCCGTGCCGACCTCACCATAAAGCGGCAACAAAAAACGGCTGCGTTTCGC
>CAZCGI010000181.1:0-4463 GCA_964498145.1 uncultured Syntrophaceae bacterium | reverse complement strand
CTGTCAATCGGTTATTCCACCTGTCACTGGTGCCACGTCATGGCACACGAATCATTTGAAGATTCCGAAGTGGCAGACTTAATGAACCGGTTTTTTATCAACATCAAAGTCGACCGGGAAGAACGTCCCGATATCGACAAGATTTATATGACCGTCTGTCAGATGCTCACGGGAAGCGGCGGATGGCCGCTCACCATCATTATGTCTCCCGACAAAAAACCATTTTACGCCGCCACCTATATTCCGAAAACAGCCCGATTCGGTCAGATCGGTATGGTGGAGCTTCTCCCCCGGCTGAATGAAATCTGGAAGAACCGGCGGGATGAAGTAACTCGAACGGCCAACCACATAGTCACATCGCTCGCATCAATATCAGAAAGGGCTGACAAAAAAGAACCAACGGAAGCCATCCTCACGGCAGCCTATGATCACCTGGCTCAATTGTTCGACAGAGAGAACGGCGGATTCGGGATAGCCCCGAAATTTCCCATACCGCAACATCTCCTGTTTCTCCTTCGCTATTGGAAGCGCAGCGGTAGTAATCATGCGCTGGCAATGGTGGAAACAACGCTTAAGGCCATGCGGCGGGGAGGAATATACGATCACCTCGGTTTCGGTTTTCATCGATACTCAGTCGACAACAGGTGGTTCCTGCCCCATTTTGAAAAAATGCTCTACGATCAGGCATTGCTCGCCTATGTCTACACGGAAACCTTTCAGGCAACCGGCACCGGCATCTACGCCGAGACGGCGCGCGAAATCTTCTCATACATCATGAGCCACATGACCGATCCGGAAGGGGGATTTTATTCCGCCGAGGATGCCGACAGTGAAGGTGAGGAAGGCAAGTTCTATCTGTGGACCTGGAATGAAATCACGAATATTCTCGGCCATGATGAAGCTGCAGTAATCTCTGCCGTCTTCAACGTCACACCGCCGGGCAATGTCCCGGAAGAGACGACAGGGATGCCGGTGGGTAAAAACATCCTCCATCTCACTCGATCACTTGCCGACATCGCAGAAGATCGATCGTTGTCCGAGCAGGATCTTCGGAGCATCATTGCGAAGGCCCGCTGCACGCTTTTCAACGCTCGGGAACAAAGAATCCACCCCCACAAGGATGACAAAATTCTCACCGACTGGAACGGCCTCATGATTGCGGCATTCGCCAAAGGAGGTCAGATATTGAACGATCCCTCTTACACCGAAGCGGCCGTGCGTGCCGCCGATTTCATCCTGAAGCGGATGTATTATGATGGACGTCTGCTGCATCGATTTCGAGACGGCGAGGCGGGAATTACTTCACAGATCGACGATTACGCTTTTTTCCTGTGGGGTATCCTGGAACTGTATGAAGCAACCTTCGATCCGAAATATCTTACAACGGCCCGTAAACTGACCGACAGTCTCATGGACTACTTCTGGGATCGCAAAGCCGGAGGATTTTTCTTCACGCCACACGACGGAGAACCGCTGATCGTCCGCCCCAAGGAAATCTTTGAAGGAGCAATTCCCTCGGGAAACGCCGTTGCCATGTGGAACATGCTGCGTCTCGGCCGCATCACATCTGATACGGAATTGCTCGATCGTGCCTGGAGCCTGGCCTCGACTTTTTTCACCGGCATTCAGCAGTCTCCCGCCGCATATACCCAGTTCATGGCGGCCCTCGACTTCGCCTTCGGTCCCACTTATGAAGTCGTTGTCGTCGGCGATCCCGCCGCAAACGACACACAGGAAATGCTGACAGCTCTTCGATCAGTGTTTGTCCCAAACAAGGTTGTTCTGTTTTGTCCCGGCAATGAGGAATCGCCGGACATTTCAGGCATTGCCGGTTTTACAAAATCCCTCAGCAGTAAAGATGGAAAGGCAACTGCATACGTCTGTGTCAATACAGCCTGCGAACGTCCCACAACTGACACGGCAACAATGCTGGCATTACTGGACACAAAACCCATATAAGGCAGCAACGATGCTGTCGGAACTTTTAGAAACGGAGGCAGAAATGTCGCCCATCTACCAAGGAGTATCGATATGAACCTTAACAATTATTTTGAAACCACGACAGGCATGGGCGTGCTGGCCACGGCGAATGCGGATGGCATCGTCAATGCGGCGGTCTACGCTCGCCCCCATATCATCAATACTGAAACAGTGGCATTTATCATGGGGGAGAGGAAAAGTTATGCCAATATCAACTCGAACCCCCATGCCGCTTACCTTTACAAGGAGGATGGACCGGGGTATAAAGGAATGCGGCTTTACCTCACCAGGACTCATATTGAAACGGATCGTGACTCCATCGAATCCGTGCGGAGGGCAAAGCATGCACGCACAGTTGAAAGTGGTAAAGAGCCGGCGAAATATCTTGTCTATTTTCATATCGATGAAATCCGTCCCCTTGTGGGAGATAAGTAAAGCAACGTAAATCCGTAGCGAAGAGGAGGAATCCATGAAGATCTTTATAACCGGAGGATCAGGATTTGTTGGTACAACCCTGACGAGAGAACTGACCGGCCAGGGACACGAAGTAACCATTTTGACCCGAACCATTAAAGAGGGACACACACTGCCCGCAGGCGCATCATTCCTCGAAGGTGACCCCGCGAAGAGCGGACCGTGGCAGGATCGCGTTGCCGATCACGATGTCTTTATCAATCTTGCCGGCGCATCCATATTCAGTAAGTGGACAGACGAAAGAAAAAAAGAGATAAGAGTTAGCCGCATTCTGACGACCAGAAACCTCGTTCAGGCAATGGCTGCGCGGCAGGGAAAGGAAACCCATCTGCTCAGCACCTCAGCTGTTGGATATTACGGATTTCACGGTGACGAATTTCTCGATGAAACCAGCCTTGCGGGAACGGATTTTCTTGCATCCCTCGCTGCGGACTGGGAAACGACTGCACGGGACGCCGAGCAGTTCGGCGCGCGTGTCGTTCTCTGCCGATTCGGCGTTGTTCTCGGAAGGCGCGGAGGTGCTCTCGAAAAGATGACATCTGCTTTTAAATACTGGATGGGAAGTTCTCTCGGTTCGGGAAAGCAATGGTTTTCATGGATTCACGAACAGGATTTGGCTCGAATCTTTCTTTTTCTTTTGGACCATAAAGATTTAACAGGACCGATAAATTGTACGGCACCAGAGCCGGTGCGTAACAGAGAAATGACTGAAATCATTGGCAAAGTACTCAATAAACCCACATTTCTTCCACCTGTTACCTCCTTCTTTGTCAAGATGATACTGGGAGAGTTCGGTGAAGTTCTGCTAAAGGGACAGCGCGTAATTCCCGATAAACTATTAAAAAACGGTTTTATATTTCAGTTTCCTACGATGGAAGCAGCATTAAAAGATCTTTTCAGAAAGTAAATTTATGATATAATGCGCAAATTTGTTCATACACATGCGGAGTTGGTTGTCACCAAGCACCAAGGAGGAAGTACCGATGATCATCAGATGCTGGGGTGCGAGGGGTTCTATCCCTGTCTCGGGACCTGAATATTTAAAATACGGAGGCGATACTACCTGTCTCGAAATCCGAACGAAAAATGATGAGATCATTGTCGTTGATTCCGGGTCAAGCATCCGGCGATTGGGAAACCGACTCGTACATGAAAATCGTCTTGAATTCACCATGATCTTTACCCACGCTCATTGGGATCACGTCATGGGCTTCCCCTTCTTCAAACCCATATACACAGCAAAAAGCAAGATCAACATCTGCGGATGTCCTTTTGCTCAATCCACCGTTAAAGAAATGATTTACCGCGTTATGAGTCCGCCATACTTCCCTGTCAGCTATAATGACATCCTCGCCGAAATTAAATATGAAGGCAATTGCGTGGACAGCTTCACCATAGATTCCGTGGAAGTAACACCGATTCCCTTGAGCCATCCCAATCAGGGCCTCGGGTATAAGTTTGTCGAAGACGGCAAATCGTTTGTCTTTTTGACGGATAACGAATTAACCTTACGGCACGAGGGCGGGCTTGATTATGAAGACTACCTCAGACTTTCCTCCGGTGCGGATCTCCTTATTCATGATGCCGAGTACACTGAAGAAGACTACACGAAAACGCAGGGATGGGGACACTCAATCTATACGGATGCCCTACGTCTCGCTATGGAAGCAAACGTCAAGCAATTCGGACTCTTCCATCACAACCAGGACAGATCGGATGTTGGCATAGATCAATTAATCCAAAAATGCGACGCAATACTCAAGCGCTGCAATAATTCACTGGACTGCTTCGCCGTTCATCAGAATATGGAAATAATTCTGTAACACCGAAAATCCGAAGTCGAAAACAATCGGCATCCATTTTTTTGATGAAACCCTTCAGAAATAAGCGTATCATCACATATTCTTCCCTGTATTATCTCATCAAGGAGTTTGTAAAATTGTGGACCTTCCATTATTGAAAGACATCTTTATCATATTCGGACTGTCCATCGTCGTCCTCTTTGTCTG
>CAZCGI010000180.1:0-4469 GCA_964498145.1 uncultured Syntrophaceae bacterium | reverse complement strand
CATCTGATGCCCCGGTATAGGCTCCTTTTACATGACCGAAAAAATCATCTTCGAAGAGTGTTCTGCTGAAGGAGGCCATGTTAACAGCCATGAATGCGCCGCTTGAACGATTGCTTAGGGTGTGAATGATGCGTGCAATCATTTCCTTGCCGGTTCCCGATTCTCCGGTAAGAAAAACATTGTATTCCGTGGGAGCTGCAATTTCCACCTGGTGAAAAACCATTGCCATGGACGAGTCCTGAGCCAACATATCTTGAAATGCCGACGGGTTCTTGAGATTATCGAAAGACTGGTGCTGTTCGAACAGAGCCAGTTTGTTTCGAAGGTGATATCGTTCGAGGGCCCGATTTATCGTAATGATAAGTTTCTCGCTGTTGATCGGTTTGACCAGATAATCATATGCCCCGAATTTCATGGCCTGGACCGCAGAATCGACGTCATCGACGGCCGTAATTATTATGCATTCGATATCGGGGAATTCTTCCTTTATCTTCTGGAGAAGTTCCATCCCTGATACAAATGGCATGATGAGGTCGAGTAATATGAGATGAAAGTCGTTTGTTCTGATTATTTCCATGACCCGTCTGCTGTCGGAAATAAGCGCCGGTTCGGGCAGTCCGGAACTTACCAACGTTGCTCTCATGCTGAGGAGCAGACCGACGTCATCGTCGACAATGGCAATCGGGGTTTTTTGTTTGGGTATGGATTCCATGCAGTACGATCCTCATCGTAGAATATGTTATATATTTATTCCCCCATCTTTTCCGAAATCTTTTCTGTTTGAGTGAGCAATCAGAGGCGGAGTTCAGTGAAAAAGGGGCTCAAATGCCCTCGTACCAGAGCTTTCTCCCCCAGTTCTTTGTCCTTTGCCTCAGTTATACATTGTAAATTCATGGGTTGATACGAGCAGCTCCGTACAACCAAGTTATTGCGAATATTACGGTGTAAATAGAACGCACGTTTCAAGTCTTGGTAAACTTTTATCTCATCGTTTGTAGACACCGTCATGGTGGCACTTTTTCAACAGCTTGTAAAGACCGGAGATGGAGAAGAATCATCGAGTGGGATCTCATCATGATTAGTCAGTTTGTCTGCAGGTGCTCTTTTACCACCATGATTCCAGTCCTGTGGTCGGAAAGAAAACAGTAAATGTGGTGCCTTTTCCTCTCGAAGTCTTGAAAATGATATCTCCTCCATGAGCTTCTACGAGGTTACGGGTTATCGCCAGTCCGAGGCCCGTTCCACCCGAATTATGCCTGTTTGTAATGAAAGGATCAAATATTTTATCTGAAATGAAAGGATCAATTCCCCCTCCGTTATCCGATATTGAAATGAATACCAGCCGGTCTTCTTCCATGGCTCCTGTTACAATTTCTATACGGCCGTGATCGTGATGGATTGCCTGAACGGCGTTAATGGCAATATTGATAACGATTTGTTCGATGCTCTGAATGTGGCCGTCGATCATAGGGAGGCTGTTACCAAGGTTAGTTGTAAGATTGATGCCCGCTGTTCTAACTGTCGTTTCAATGATTCGAATCGCATTCTCCACCGCAGTGTTAATCTGCATCGGTCTTCTGTCGGCGATGCTCGACTTTCTTGTGTAATCTTTCAGATTGCTCACGGTCTTTGCCACACGATGTGTCGCAAGCTCCATATCAGAAAGCATTTCCGGCAGATTATCTTTTAAGAACTCGTAGGTAAGCCCGCCGTATTTATGATTGGATTCTTCCCGGTTTCGTGCTGCCAACACGGGAAGGATGTCGATCCAGATCTTTTTGAGGAGCGGTATGTCGAAAATAATTTTGTTCACGGGGTTATTAATTTCATGGGCCACACCGGCAACCAGGGCTCCCAGCGTATCAATTTTTTGGGCATGATAGAGCTGAGCTTCAAGTTTCTTTTTCTCTTCCTCCGCCAGTTTGCGTTCCGATATGTTCAGGGCAAAGGCTATTTCATATTCCTGATTGTTAAAATGTAAATAATTATTGGTGATTTCAACCGGGAAGATTCTTCCGTCCTTGGTACGATGATGTGATTCGAACGTCATCACCTTCCGCATTTTCAGCTTTTCCCAATGGGCAGCCCGCCTGACAGATGGAAAATCGGGATCGATATCGGAAACATTCATGACTGATAGTTCGCCGAGTGTATATCCGAGGTTGGCCGATGCGGCGGCATTGGTATAGAGGAAATCTCCCCCGGGATTTATCCAGAAAATGCTGATGGACGCGGCATCCACCGATTGCTGTGTCAGGCGTAATCGTTCTTCCGCTTGCCGCTGATCCGTTACGTCCTGAATAATGCCTGTTTGTTTGTTCGGATTACCGCTTTCATCGCGTACGACCTCCCCTTTTAAATGATGGATCCTCACAGAACCTTCCGTCCGTATGATTCTATGTTCCGACTCATAGGGTCGTTTTTTGTCGCGTGCTTCTTTGATAATCCTTCGGACACTGGCGACATCATCAGGATGAACCCGATCAATGTAGCTTGATATGTTTACATCGATTTCCTGTGGCTTCAATCCGAACAGACGATATGTCTCATCGGACCAGTGTATTTCATCCGTCGTAATGTCCCATTCCCAGCTTCCCATCCGGGCTATCTCCTGGGCGATTGAGAGGTTTCTCATGGTTTTGTTGAGTGCTTCTTCAGCCTGCTTCAGTTCCGTAATGTCCCGTCCGACCGACTGGAATTCAATTACCTGCCCGAACTCATCAAAGATGGCACGATTAGTCCACTGCTGCCACCGCAGTTCACCCCTGCCGTTTACTACAAGATGTTCGTGGCGTACTTCCGGGATTATTTTGTTGAGAAGATCATGGTGCATCTTTTCAACTCCCTTTTGATGCTCCTCAGGTATTAAGGACATGAAGCTTGTGCCGATGAGTTCCTGCGGACTTTTATTAAAGTAGCGGCAGTAGGCTTCATTGACAAAAGTAAGTCGCCATTCAGGCGTGTATCGACAAATGAGTTCG
Organism: uncultured Syntrophaceae bacterium; assembly: GCA_964498145.1. Taxonomy (GTDB): domain Bacteria; phylum Desulfobacterota; class Syntrophia; order Syntrophales; family UBA6807; genus DSDU01. The sequence continues at coordinate 1,488 of CAZCGI010000180.1, read as the reverse complement.
GTTTGGGCTTCGACGACGGCACGATAATACGCCTCACTTTTTCTGAGAGCTTCTTCGGTTTTTTTGCGTTCCGTAACATCTTCACCATGTGCCAGTAATGCAATCATTGTTTTACCGTCATCGGCGTGGATATGGGATGATGTCCAAAGCCCGATTCGTCTTTCCCCGTCTTTTCTGATGATGGGTATTTCTCGTGCTTCCGGCAGGGTATTCCCTTCCGGGGGAGGTACTGTTTCGAGCAAGGTCAGGTGACGTTCATCGGGAAAGAGAATATTCAGAGACTGTCCGACAACTTCCGTCTCGGTCCATCCGCTCATTGTTTCAAATGCTCGATTGAAGATCGTAATCTGACGATTGGTATTCCACACAATAATCGGAGTACTCGCATTACGAATGAGCTTATTAAGGTAACCCGTGGTTTCTTTCAGCTCTCTCGTCCGGTTCTTCACTTCCCGTTGAAGCGAATAGGACCACCGATACGCCGTAAGGGAAAAGAATGACCCTGCGCTGACAAGGACCAGGACAACAAAACCGAAACCGTACATGGTTTTTCTGACGGTTGTCCGTATAATTCGATCAACTTCACTCGCCGGGGTTACCACGGCGACAGACCATGCTTGATCGAGTATATAGACAGGTGAATAGGCGATCAGTTTTTGAATGGCTGCTGTTTCTCCTCGATGTTGTTTCGATGTATAGAGATCGGTACCCTCTCTTCCTGCTTTCATATTCTGCTTTATTGTGTTTATCGATTGGCTGGACAGTATGAATTTTTGTTCTGCCCAGATGGTAAAAACATCATGTCCGAGATATTGACTGTCGTGGTAAGCGATAACATTTCCGTCCTGATTGATCAGCCAGGCGTATCCTGTTTTGCCGGGGATGATCGGCGATATAAAGGCATGAGTGATCGCCTCGAGATCAAACGAAACGATCAGTACCCCTTTGAAGATACGGGGATGGGTTTCATCTGTGCCATGTGCAAAAACAGGTGCCGCCACCCTCAAGCGGCGCTCTCCCTGTTCGTTCGTGATGACCTGTGATGCCGTGACGGCATCCTTATCCCGGGCATTCTGAAAGAATTCCCTGTCATCGTATTGTTTGCCCAGAAGGTCTTTTCGCCAATCATCGACAGGGTGGATATATCGTAAAATACCCTGTTCATCGAGACGACGGATCGATGTCTTGGGGAGAAATCCGCCCGACATGTGACGCATATAATCAAGACACTCCGGCGACATCTGTTGCACAGCGGGAAGAGACACCGCCGCCGAAAGGGCGCCTTTTACTTCAGCGAAGAGTGTTTCGATTCCCGCAGCTGCAGAACGGGCAAGGATGAGTTGCTGCCCGTTGAAATCGTTCAGTGCGGTCAATCTGTTTTGAGTATATGATCGATTGGCGAGAAAAAGAGTAATGAGAACGGCGGACAGGGTTACGACGAAGATCAAGGTTTGAAGCCAGATAGACGGTCGTTCAATCGAACCCCCG
>CAZCGI010000179.1:0-4493 GCA_964498145.1 uncultured Syntrophaceae bacterium | reverse complement strand
ACAATGTATTTGATCAGGAAAAATATAAAGATCCATATTATATCGACAAGCGGGAGAAAACTACGATCGTGACACTTGCCTGTGTGACGCCTCCCTATTCGACATGTTTTTGCACCTCCGTGGGCGGACACCCCATGTCAACGGAGGGGGCTGATGTCGTATTAACCGACCTCGGCGACAATTACCTTGCCGAATTCATAACGCCCAAGGGCGAAGCGCTTCTGGCAAAACTCGGTGATCTTCCGGCGGCGGATGATGCGACAGCGGCTCAAAAAGAAGAACTGGTTAAGAAAGCAGAGAGTGAAATTAAATCACAGGTCGCCGGTTCGGCAATAAAGGCATGGTTGGATGAAAATTTCGAGCATCCGTTCTGGGATACTATCCACAAGAGCTGCCTTGCCTGCGGGACATGCACCTACCTCTGTCCAACATGCCATTGCTTCGATATCACCGACGAAGTGAAAGGAGATGATGGAAAACGTATTCGATCCTGGGATTCGTGCATGTACTGGTTGTTTACCATTGAAACGTCGGGTCACAATCCTCGGACCTCCCAGATGCAGCGCTGGCGCCAGCGGCTGATGCATAAGTTCCGGTACTTTGTCGACAACTTTGATGCAATTGCCTGCGTTGGGTGTGGCAGGTGTGTCATGTATTGCCCAGTTAATATAGACATAAGAAAAATCGTTAACGATATTTCGAAATTATAGTTTCGGGAGAAAGTGATGCAGAAAAATCCATATTTACCCATTCCTGTCGATATTGCGAAGATAATTACGGAAGTTGACACAAAAGATATCAAGACATTCCGTTTCACGTTTGTAAACAAGGAAGACGAAGAAAATTTTAAATATTTGCCTGGTCAGTTTGGGGAACTTTCAATCCTGGGAAAAGGCGAGTCTCCTATCGGCATTGCTTCGTCACCAACGCAAAAGGGTTACATTGAATTTACGGTCCAACGGGCGGGAGTCGTGACGTCAACGCTTCACAGCCTTGAAGAAGGTATGCGGATGGGCATCAGAGGTCCATTGGGAAATTCGTGGCCCATTGAGTATCTTGAAGGAAAAAATATCGTTATTGTCGGTGGTGGTTTTGCCTTTACGACACTGCGGTCTCTTATCAATTATATGATTTATGAGGAAAACAGATCACGGTTCGGGAATATAACCGTTGTCTACGGTGCGCGGGATCCGGGTCTGCTGATTTATAAAGACGAACTCAAGGAATGGGAAGGGCGAAAAGATATCGAAACGTATATTACCGTTGATAAGGGAAACGAGAGCTGGAAAGGGAGGGAAGGTTTCGTTCCCACCGTCTGCAAGGAAGTTGCCCCCAGTTCTGAGAATGCCGTCACCGTTATCTGTGGACCGCCGATTATGATCCGCTTTACCCTGCCCGTCTTCTTCGAACTCGGGTTTTCTAAGGAAAATATCTATACATCCCTTGAAATGCGTATGAAATGCGGGATCGGGAAATGCGGACGCTGCAATGTTGGCGAAAAATATGTCTGTAAAGATGGCCCTGTTTTTTCATTGGCTGAGTTGGATAAATTAACGCCTGAATATTAAGGAACATATATCCTGATTCGCTTGCCCGATTCACATCAGGCAAACCCTCATATGATAATCGAAAGGGAGCCTCCAGGTTCCCTTTTTTTATGTAGACTAACATGATGTGATTTGATATCAAATTCCTCCGCATCTCATCGTTTGAAGGATCGGCGGATATCACTTTATACTGACAGGAGAGTACATTTTGAATCTGATACGAGAAAAAACGTTTCTTTCCCACGCCGTTGTAAAAATGGTTATAGAAGCGCCGGACGTGGCACAAAAAAGGAAAGCTGGGCAGTTTATCGTTCTGATGACTGACGAAAAAGGAGAAAGAATCCCACTGACAATTGTGGATTCCGATAAAGAAAAAGGAACGATCACTATAATCTTTCAAATTGTGGGTAAAACGACTACCTGTCTATCGGAAATGAAGGAAGGCGAAAGCCTATACAGTGTCCTGGGTCCTCTCGGCCAACCAACGGAGATAGAAAAATTCGGTACGGTCGTCTGTATCGGTGGCGGTGTCGGTATCGGTGTCATCTACCCTATAACGAAGGCCCTGAAGGAAGCGGGGAATAAGGTCGTCTCCATTATCGGCGCCAGAACGAAGGATATTCTCATCCTTGAGGATGAAATGAAGGCGGTCAGCGACGAGCTGCTCGTAGCTACCGACGACGGCAGCTATGGTGTTCATGGGTTTGTCAGCGATGTCCTGCAGAAAGTCATCGATTCGGGCGAGGCGATTGTCCGTGTCTATGCCATAGGACCGGTGCCGATGATGCGGGTCATTTGCGACGTGACGAGACCGTATTCGATAAAAACCATAGTAAGTCTCAATCCGATTATGGTTGATGCCACCGGTATGTGTGGCGCCTGTCGTGTTTCCGTTGGGGGATGTACGAAATTTGCCTGTGTTGACGGTCCCGAGTTCGATGGCCATGATGTCGATTTTGATCTTTTGACGAGCCGTCTCAGAATGTACTATGTTCAGGAAAAAGAAGCGATTGAAGAGTTCAGGTGCGAATGCAATGATAGAAAAAAAGAAGAAGGAAAAAATTCCGAGACAGGCAATGCCCGAACAGGAACCTCATGTTCGGAATAAAAATTTCGATGAAGTACCGTTGGGATATACGGAAGAACTTGCCCTTCTGGAAGCGAAACGGTGTATTCAATGCAAGAAGCCCTCGTGCGTCAATGGATGCCCCGTTGATATAGATATCCCCGGTTTCATTCAATTGGTTGCCGAAGGCGATTTTATCGGCGCGGTCCTTAAGATCAAAGAAACCAATAGTCTTCCGGCGGTGTGCGGGAGAGTATGTCCACAGGAATCCCAGTGTGAGGAACTCTGTGTTCTGGGGAAAAAGGGAGATCCCGTGGCGATTGGACGGCTCGAGCGATTTGTTGCCGATTTCGAGCGAATGATCGGAAACATAGCGATTCCTGACCTACCCCCGAAAACAGGGAAAAAAGTTGCTGTCGTGGGTTCCGGACCGGCCGGCCTGACCGTTGCCGGAGATCTGGTGAAGCTGGGGTATGAAGTGACCATTTTCGAGGGACTCCATGAGCCGGGTGGGGTCCTCATTTACGGAATCCCGGAATTTAGGCTTCCCAAAAGTATTGTGGCGGCGGAAGTGGATTATCTGAAGAAGATTGGCGTCAAGATCGTTACGGATATGGTGATCGGAAGGGTTAAGACCGTTGATGATCTCTTTGCCGAAGGGTATGATGCCGTTTTCCTCGGTGTCGGTGCCGGTGCCCCCGTTTTTATGAACATCCCCGGCGAAAATCTCAATGGAATCTATTCCGCCAACGAATATCTGACCCGTTCCAACCTTATGAAGGCCTATCGGTTTCCTGAATACGATACGCCTATAGCCCGCGGGAAAAATGTCGGCGTCTTGGGCGGAGGAAACGTGACCATGGATGCAGCACGGACAGCACTGCGACTTGGTGCGGACAATGTTTATGTCATTTATCGAAGGACGGAAGTGGAAATGCCCGCGCGGATTGAGGAAGTTCATCATGCGAAAGAAGAGGGCGTGCAGTTTAAGCTTCTTACGAACCCCGTTGAGTATATTGGTGATGAACAAGGTTGGGTAAAAGGTGTCAAATGTATCCGAATGGAACTGGGAGAACCCGACGAATCGGGACGGAGGCGACCGGTGCCCGTAGCGGGATCGGAATATGTCATTGATGTTGATATGGTAGTTGTTGCAATCGGAACCATGGCGAATCCGGTAATTCCCAATACGACCCCCGGACTGAACACGAACCGATGGGGCTATATTGTTACGGAGGAAGAGACTGGCAAGACCAGTCGGGAAGGTGTGTTTGCCGGTGGTGACATTGTCACCGGCTCGGCCACGGTTATCCTTGCCATGGGTGCGGGAAGAGAAGCGGCGCAGGCGATTGATCAGTATCTGAAAAACAAGTAATCCTTGCTTATTCCCAGTGCGGGTCGTGTCGAAGATCGGAATCCACTGAAACCAGCTTGAATTGCAGTCGTCTGTAAAACAAGAGAAAGAAGATTCAAGGAGAGACAAAAACAACGACAGTCGCCTGTTGTCTATTGCCAAGACATATTTTCTTATCGCCTGTTCGTTTATGAATTCTTTTATCGTTCAATCGATGCACTAAGATCTGTACAGAACGACTTTCGTATAGTATAGGTCACCATTAACGATCACTATTAATAATCTGCTATAATTCAAGGACTTACAGTGAAACGGGAACATACTGTTGACGAATTTTATATGAAGAAAGCTCTTCGGTTGGCCAAGAAGGGAGAAAGATGGACCAGTCCGAATCCCATGGTCGGTTCCGTTATTGTTAAAGAAAATAAAATAATCGGAGAAGGTTACCATAAGAAATTCGGGGAAAAACATGCAGAAATCAATGCAATCGAAAATGCTTCCGAGTCGATTGAAGGTTCAACGATAT
>CAZCGI010000178.1:4111-4494 GCA_964498145.1 uncultured Syntrophaceae bacterium | reverse complement strand
GATTTCCAATATTCGGTTTTCGGATTTCGCAATACCGTTTTCTTGCCTTCGTGAGCTGCCAATGGCAGTTGCGCCACAAAGCGATTATCGAAAATAAAAACTCTAACGGCTGAATCCGAATGGAATTATATCTTTTCATATCATTAATCGCTTTTATGGCAGGATTTATACAAGGGCTTTCAGGATTTGGATCTGTTTTGCTTTCCTTGCCGCTTCTGGCAATTTTTATCAACATAAAGACGGTTATCCCCCTTGTTGCCCTCTATGGAATGGTTCTGACAATCATTCTTATCATTCAGTTGTGGACGTTCATTGAACTGAAGAAGGTACTCCCGCTGCTGATCGGTGCCGTCATCGGAATTCCGCTTGGTGTCTTTTTTCTC